>JANONT010000299.1:0-18577 GCA_031420955.1 Candidatus Nitrotoga sp.
GGAGCAGGATGTCGGGAGTTCGAATCTCTCCACCCCGACCAGGTTTTTAGATGCAAAAAAGATATTGGTTCCGTCAGGAGTCCCGCCAGAAAATGTGCCCGTAGCTCAATCGGATAGAGCACCAGCCTTCTAAGCTGGGGGTTACAGGTTCGATTCCTGTCGGGCACGCCAAGTTGTAGTGTCTAGTTTGTTGATCAGTTCAATGGTGGTCGTAGCTCAGCTGGTAGAGCCCCGGATTGTGATTCCGGTTGTCGTGGGTTCGAGCCCCATCGATCACCCCAGTAAATTCAAGGCTTGCAGAGATGCAGGCCTTTTTTGTATCCATAATTTTTATTAAACTGTAGCTTGGCTATAACTATGCATAAGGTCTGTCGGGCTTCTAGCCTGTTATAATGCCCCGTCATTATTATTCTAACTAAAGGCACTGCACCATGAGTTTAAATGATGTTCTATCTGGTAAAAATATCCCTGACGATTTCAACGTTATTATCGAAATCCCCATGCACGGCGCGCCCGTTAAATATGAGGTGGATAAAGCATCTGGCGCGATTTTTGTGGATCGTTTTATGAGTACCGCCATGCATTATCCGTGCAACTATGGCTATATTCCACACACGCTATCGGATGATGGCGACCCAGCGGATGTGTTGGTCATCACGCCTGTGGCACTTTTACCTGGGGTGGTGGTGCGTTGCCGTCCGCTGGGTGTATTGATGATGGAAGATGAAGGGGGCATGGATGCAAAAATTCTGGCCGTGCCGGTCGATAAGCTTTCCACGATGTATCGCAATGTAAAAAGCCACACCGATTTTCCCGAAATTATTCTGCAACAGATCACGCATTTTTTTGAACACTATAAAGATTTAGAGCCAAAAAAATGGGTCAAGGTAACGGGCTGGTTTGGCATAGATGAGGCACGCAAAGAAATTGTGGATGCGGTATCAAATTACAAAAATTCAGAACAATTTTTACAGCTCGCAACCGAAAATAAAAATGACAGCTCGCATCATTGATGGCAAAGCCATCGCGCAGGAAGTGCGCGCAGAATGGAAACTGCGGGTCGATGCGTTAAGAGCGCGGGGCATTACGCCGGGGCTGGCTGTCATTATTGTGGGCGAAGATGCCGCTTCTAAAGTGTATGTCAGCAACAAGGTTAAAGCTTGCGCCGATCTCGGCATACACTCGGAGTGCATTGCGCTGGCTGCAGATACCCCTGAAGCGACTTTGCTTGAAAAAATTGCCGAGTTGAATGCCGCGTCACACATCCACGGCATATTGGTGCAACTGCCTGTGCCTAAACACATTGACGGCAACAAAATTTTAGAGGCCATTGCGCCGCATAAAGATGTGGATGGCTTTCATCAAACCAATGTTGGTGCGCTGGTTTCTGGGCATTCAAAATTTCCGCCGTGTACGCCAGCGGGTGCGATGAAACTGCTAGAAAAATGTGGTATCGCGATTGAAGGTAAACATGCGGTAGTAGTGGGGCGCAGTAATATTGTCGGCAAGCCGATGGCACTCATGCTGCTGCATCAAAATGCCACAGTCACGCTGTGCACTTCTAAAACGACCGACCTCGCCAGCCACACCCGCGATGCCGATATTTTAGTCGTGGCAACTGGCAAGCCGCATATGATTACGGGCGACATGATTAAACCCGGCGCGGCTGTGATTGATGTCGGCATCAATCGAATGCCGGATGGCAAGCTGGTCGGCGATGTCGATTTTGAAAGCGCGCTAAAAGTGGCAGGCTGGATTACCCCCGTGCCCGGTGGAGTCGGCCCGATGACGATCACTATGCTGCTGGTGAATACGATTCAAGCGGCGGAACGCAACTCTTAAAAAAATCTGCTTCAGACAATATCGATCACCGAGCGTGTGCTGACATTTAACCCATACGCGGATTTCTCTGCGGCCCGGGACAAGTATTTAAATTTGCAGTTAGCAAATAATTATTTTGACTGACTCTATTCTCTACTCGCTACATGACCCAGCGGTGCGTGATTTGGCGTGGGTGATCGGCTCGCCGGGGCTGGTGGACGCGGGCTATCCGCCTTATGCAGACCATGTGATAGATGATGCGTGGTGTGCTGAGCAATTAAAAAATTCCACCGAATGGCTCGTGGCACTGGATAAAAACCCTGCTGACTTGCATCAATTTGTAGCCGATCGCCCCACGCGCCGCCTCGGTCATTATTTTGAAACACTCATCGCCTATTGGCTTAACCATCAACCCGACATAGAAATAATCGCCGCCAACTTGCAAGTGCGCGATGCCAGCCGCACCGTTGGCGAATATGATTTATTGCTACGCACCGTGCGATCCGTTTGCCATTGGGAAGTCGCCATTAAATTTTATCTACAGACAAAAACGCCCGCCACACTGTATACATTTTTAGGGCCGGGTGGGCACGACAGACTAGACCTTAAATTAGCG
Source organism: Candidatus Nitrotoga sp. (assembly GCA_031420955.1). Classification (GTDB taxonomy): domain Bacteria; phylum Pseudomonadota; class Gammaproteobacteria; order Burkholderiales; family Gallionellaceae; genus Nitrotoga. Next base: position 2,438 of record JANONT010000299.1, read on the forward strand.
CGCATTTTTCAACATCAATTACGGCTGGGGGAAACAGAGAGCGGTTTAGCCGCCTTGCCCAATGGTGTGACGCTGGATAAAACGCTAGCTTTTATTAAGGGTTACTTGTTTTATCCCGTATATTTCTTTTCGGCGAATTATTGTGCGGCCACGCAAGGCAACATCAGTAATAGCGCGACGGCGGGGGTTTCAGTACAGCATTTATCTGGCTGGTGGATACGCCATGCGGAAACGCTATTACCACAACACGCAGTAAATAGTGGCTGGATCATTTTGCCGCGTATGCGTTGGCTTTCTCCCGCAAGATTATCTGCCGAAACTGGGGTGCAAACCTATGGCGAGATGTGCCTCACGCTGGCGCAGCATTTTAAAGTTTCGGATGACGCACTTTTGCTTGCTGAATTAAATCGCGATCAGCTAAATTCTTGGTACGAAATTACACGAGGGTTTGTGGTGCATGAAAAATGGGCCACACGTGCAGACATCGCTTATGCTTGATTGGCACACTTTTCGTTAATGCGTATGCTAGAATTTTGAAAAATTTAGGAAAGGCTGTCGATCATTTTGGTTGTTTTTTTTCACATTTATAAATGGGGAGTTAGAACATGGTAAAAATAATTAAAATTCAAGTTCAAAATACGGCGGGTCAGCCTATGGCAGGGCAGGCTGTCGACCTAACGGGGAGTGGTGAGCGGGCGACTAATCCTGATGGAAATGTGCAGTTTTTGAGCGAAGACGTACCCAATGCGGTTATTAAAATTGGGGGGGTGAAGGTCTGGACTGGCTCTACCGCTGACTTGAAGCCTCAGGAAATTTTTAAGCAGGCGGGAGCGGAGTTCGTGCGTAGTTAAGGTTACAGAATTAACCAAACCGCCCAGTGATGTAGTCTTCCGTCTCTTTATGTTTGGGGTTAGTGAAGATGCTGCTGGTATCGCCAAACTCGATCAAATTTCCTAAATACATATAGGCTGTAAAGTCTGAAACGCGAGCAGCTTGTTGCATGTTGTGGGTGACGATGACGATGGTGAAATCTGTTTTCAGTTCGTTGATCAGTTTTTCAATATGTGCGGTGGAAATAGGGTCAAGCGCCGAAGTTGGCTCATCCAATAATAAAACCTGCGGTTTCACCGCGATGGCGCGAGCAATACACAAACGCTGCTGTTGTCCGCCCGACAAGCTCGTACCATTTTTTTTAAGCTTATCTTTGGCTTCAGTCCACAAAGCGGCTTTACTCAAGGCCCATTCCACACGCTCATCCATGTCATAGCGGTTCAGACGTTCGTACAATTTCACCCCAAATGCGATATTGTCGTAAATTGACATGGGGAAGGGCGTTGGTTTCTGAAACACCATGCCGATTTTGGCGCGCAGCATGTTGAGATCTTGCTTGCTATCAAGAATATTTTCGCCATCCAGCAATACTTCGCCCGTGGCTTTTTGTTTGGGATAAAGTTGGTACATGCGATTGAAAGTGCGCAAGATGGTTGACTTGCCACAACCTGAGGGGCCGATAAAAGCCGTGACCATTTTTTCGGGGATGGTCATGTTGACATCCTTCAGTGCGCGCTCGGTGCCATAGAAAAAATTAAGATCACGTACGACTATTTTGGGGATGATAATTTTGCTGGAATTAGGCATAATATTTTTACATTAAGAAATTTTTTGGCGGAACATGACCCGTGCCAAAATATTAAGCGTAAGCACGCTGACGGTGATAAGTAACGCACCAGCCCAAGCCAGACTTTGCCAATCAGCATAAGGGCTCATGGCAAACTGAAAGATGACCACGGGCAAATTGGCCATAGGTTGGTTCATGTCGCTGCTCCAAAATTGGTTATTCAACGAAGTGAAAAGTAATGGCGCGGTCTCACCACTGATGCGCGCCACGGCCAGCAATAAACCCGTGAGTATGCCGGCGCGTGCGGCACGCAAGGTAACAAAGCTAATAATCTTCCATTGTGGCGCACCCAGTGCAGCGGCAGCTTCGCGTAAAGTGTTGGGAACCAGCCGCAGCATATTTTCAGTGGTGCGAATGACGACTGGAATGACAATAATAGACAGCGCGAATGCCCCCGCCCAACCTGAGAAATGTCCGATTTTGATGACATATATTTCATACACGAATAAACCAATCACGATAGACGGCGCGGATAAAAGCACGTCATTAATAAAGCGTGTGGTGGGAGCCAACCAGCCACGCTGGCCGAATTCTGCGAGATATGTGCCAGCTAATATGCCTATCGGCGTGCCAATCAAGGTCGCGATTAAGGTCATCATCAAGCTGCCGACGATGGCATTGAGCAAGCCACCATCGCTGCCCGGTGGCGGGGTCATTTGCGTGAATAACGTGGCGTTAATACCCTGCAAGCCATTGGCAAACAACGTCCATAAAATCCACCCTAACCAGAACAAACCAAACAACATAGCGAGGAGAGATACCCCCAAGCTCAGGGCGTTAATCAAACGGCGGCGGGTATAGAGGGTGAACATGTTTAAGTGCCTTCCCGTTTAGCGAGCCTATACAACATGAAACGCGCCATAGATAGCACCACGAACGTGATAAAGAAAAGAATCAAGCCCAGCTCGACTAAGGCCGAGGTGTATAGCTCACCTACCGCTTCGTTAAATTCATTGGCCAGCGCGGAAGAGATGCTGTTGCCCGGCATGATGATCGAAGCGCTGAGTTTGTGGGCATTGCCGATTACAAAAGTCACCGCCATGGTCTCACCTAAGGCTCGCCCCAAGCCGAGCATAATGCCGCCCACCACACCAATTTTGGTATACGGCAAAATCACGTTCCACATCACTTCCCAAGTGGTTGCACCCAAACCGTAGGCGGATTCTTTTAGCAGCGTCGGGACAATTTCAAATACATCACGCATCACTGAGGCAATAAATGGAATCACCATAATCGCCAAAATGATACCAGCGGTGAGTATGCCTACCCCCATCGGAATGCCTTGAAACAGTGGGCCAAATAAAGGTGACGGTCCCAGATTTTCAATTAGCCAGGGTTGTACGTGGTCGGCAAATAAGGGCGCGAAAACAAACAAACCCCACATGCCGTAAATAATACTGGGGATCCCGGCCAGTAGCTCGATTGCGATGCCGAGCGGGCGACGCAGCCAGCGTGGAGATAATTCGGTCAGAAAGATTGCAATGCCGAAACTGATTGGGATGGCGATGAGCAACGCGATAGTGGAGGTGGCAAGTGTGCCGATAATGGGGATGAGCGCGCCAAATTCATCTGTCACAGGATTCCATGCCGCGCTGCCCAAAAATCCAAGGCCATAAGTTTTGATGGCAGGCAGGCTGGCAAAGACCAGCGATATAATCAAGGCTAACAGCAGCGCAAGTACACTAAAAGCCGCGAGGCGTGTTGTGCCACGAAATAAAATATCCAGCCAGTGCTGGTACTTTATGCGAGATTCTCGTGCAATCGTGGACATGAATTTATGTTCGACATTAATTAAAATAAAAAAAGCGGATTTAAGCAAAAAATGACTGGTGAGGGTTGATGCCCTGACCAGCCAAATTGTGGTTGCCGAATTATAACTTGGAAACGCTATTCAAACTATTTCCAGATGGCTTTGCCTGCCGTATCTTTGACTTGCACTTTCCATGCATCGCGGATCATGGTTACAACATTGGCAGGCAGTGGCACATAATCCAGATCAGAAGCCAACTTGTTGCCATGGGTATAAGCCCAGTCGAAGAATTTCAAAACTGCTTTGGTTTTCTCCACATTTTCTGGGGATTTGTAGATCAGGATAAATGTCGCTCCGGTGATCGGCCAGCTATCCTTGCCTGATTGGTTAGTCAGGATTTCATAGAATCCCTTGCTGGCATCCCACTTGGCATTGGCCGCCGCCGCTTTAAAGCTGCCTTCAGTCGCTGTTACAAACGCTCCCTCGCGGCTTTTAAGCTGCACATGGCTCATTTTGTTTTGCAGTGCATAAGCATATTCTACGTAACCAATGGCATTTTTAATGCGTTGCACATAAGAAGCGACACCTTCATTACCCTTGCCACCTGTACCAACTGGCCAAGAAACGGCTTTGTCTGCACCCACGCCACGCTTCCAATCCGGGCTGACTTGCGCCAGATAAGTGGTGAAAATAAAGGTGGTGCCTGAACCATCTGCGCGATGTACCACGGTAATGGGTGCATCTGGCAAGCTTACGCCCGCATTATCGGCTGCAATGCGTGGATCATTCCATTTGGTGATTTTGCCCAGATAAATATCTGCCAGCACTTTGTTATCAAGCTTAAGTACGCCTGGAGCGACGCCTTCGATATTGACAACAGGCACCACACCACCGATGACTGTGGGGAATTGAACCAAGCCATTAAATGCTAATTCATCGGAGTTCATGGGTGCATCAGTCGCCCCAAAATCAACCGTTTTAGCTAGAATTTGCTTGATGCCGCCGCCAGAGCCGATAGATTGATAGTTCATCTCAGTGCCCGATTGCGCTTTGTAGGCTTCTGCCCATTTGGCGTAAACCGGATAGGGGAAAGTTGCACCTGCGCCAGTAATTTTTTCGGCGTGAACATTAGCACTCACCAATAATGTCGCGGCAAGTGCGACAACGCTCAACAAATTATTTAACTTAGCTTCCATAATTTTCATTTTCATCATCTCCATTATCATTAACAGAATTCACACACCTGTGTGATTTACATTTTCTCTTTTGCTTCAGATACGCATCATAAATGAATATTGTTACAGAAATATTACAAAAACAATAAGCTTTACGGCACTTCAGCATTTTGATTATAGGATGTACAAATAAAAACGAGCATCACCCAAATAACGATTCACGGGGGAATGCTCGTTTATTACTGTATCAAAAATAATTTGATTAAAACGTGTGATATACACCCAATGAAACTGCTGAGGGGGAATTACCAAAGGCACCGGATGAAGAAGATACGGCAGCAGAGCTTTGCGAGAAGCCATAGTTGATGCCTTCACCATTGCTGATTTTGGTATAGATCGCGTACAGCTTAGTGCGTTTAGTCAGGCCATGATCATAACCAATGGCAATTTGGCTGGCATCGCTGTTGACTACTTGCGCTGCGCCATCACCTTGCACGCCCGCCTTGTTGTAAGCCACTTTCACAGCCTTAAGGCCCATGTTGTACTTGCCGGTCAAGGAATATGCGTTGTGGCCGAAACGATTCACTTGTCCTGCGCCCAAATTATCATCCGTTTGTTCATAAGTGATCCCTACTTCTATGGGCATGGATTCAGGCTTATAACCAAAGCCGAAACGGGTTGCAGTTTCTTTAGCACCCACCGCAGTGAGATCCAGCTTATGTGATTCGCGTGCAACGGCTGCATAAAATGGAGCGAGCTCATAAGTTAACGCCATGGAAAGCAGGCTATTTTTTCGTGTTATATCCTGAATATTAGTTTCTGATAAATTGACTTTGGCGACTGAAGCAGATACGCCTGAATATATCGGCGTGGTGTACATTAAGATATTGGTTGGACGTTGATCAAAGCCCAGATTGGATGCGCCAGCAAAACCAGCCGTACCCGCTGCTATTGCGGTTGCTGCAGCGGCAGTTCTGGCTGCGGGTGCGCCAAGCAAGGAGCGTCTGTCGCCAATGCTGTCGCGGAAGGGGTCTAAATTACCAGTTGCAATTTTGTAAGGCGTGTCATGAATACCGAACAGCAGCGCACCCAAGGTCATACTTTTTACATTAGCAAAAGTGTTGCGGCTGGCAAAAGTATTGGCGACACGATCATCGAAATTGATTTGTTGCTCGACTTGCCAGTTTACGGACAGAGTTTCATCTATGTCTTCTGTACCCTTAAAGCCAAAACGCGAAACATTGCTCGATACAACTTGCTTGCTGATGCCCAGTAACGGTGTTGCACCATTCGCAGTCGTTTTGCCATCGCCTGTGTTGATCATGTCATAGGACAAATCAGCACGACCATAGAATGAGAAATTAGCGTTGTCCGCAAAAGCGGCAATGGGTGCAGCTAATGCTGCGATTACTGCGAGATGGATTATTTTCTTCTGCATCATATTGACTCCCTGAGGTTGGATATTAAAAAGCCGCGCTATGCGACAGCGGCAGATTACCTGCGCAGTGTTACAGTTTGATGAATGAATGGTTACAGATTTGTTACAGAAAAAAGACATCACGTCTAAGTCTTGTACCAATAAATTTACTCGATTGGATGGTGCGCTGATGTAACGCCAGATGGAATAAGCAGGATAGATTTACTACAAATATGTTGCCGAACAAATTATTTGCGTAGCTTTAACTGTAGTCGCAACAATACTGCTTCGGCTTTCGCATCTAAGAAAATATACAACCCCAAGCCGATCAATAAGGCGACCGCCGCCATCATCATCCACACCGCTTGCAGCAGCAGATGGCCGTCACCCAGCGCGGCTTTGAACATCAGCAACAGTGCTTCAATCGACACCGCAATTAAAATCGCCGCCATAAATCGCCGGATAGTGCGGCGTGTCGAGCTATGCCGAAAAATATCTTTGTGCATTAGTACTTCTTCTTCGAGCATGGTTTTGCCGAGATCAAATACAGCCAAGGCTAAGGTCAAAAAAATAATCACACCAAAGGGCTTTAGTTTTTCATCCGGTGTATTTTGGCCAGCATAGAGGTTATACAATTCGCTGAATGCAGAGTGCAGCAACGTTGCGACCACTGCGAGCAAGCCCAGCACAATCAAAATATAAATGGTCTTGAACAGCGGCTCGAAACGTCGCCGCCTAGTATCACCCATTAAAAATCCTACAGTCTCACCTAAGTCTACATCCAAGACCACATATCCGGTAATTTGCTGCTGTGCATCGCATAAACGTGCAATCACAGAAATGCACAAACGTCGGCTGGCATTAGAAAAATAGGGCGTAGTCACCGCCACTGGGGCATCATTTTGCGCCAACAAAAAATACGGGCGATGGCTGCGATCTTTGCCAAGGCTATTGTTGGAGGCCAAGCCATTCTTAGTTGCCAAGGGCTTGCCTTGGTAGGTAATGTTTTCGCTGGTCTGAATGCCCTGTGGGTCAAGTGTGTAAAGCAAATCAACAAAAGGATAATGCTCGGACAATGCCTGTATTGATTTACCTTGCGCCCGACTATCGGTCAGCAATTTTTGCTGGGCGATGCCGCTGATGATAGAGGCGAGCAGCTCGTGAATGGCGGACTCGAATTCGTGATAACGTTCAATGCTGTTTATATAATTCATGCGCGCATTGAAGCAAAATATTGTTACAGCTTGATGACAGCAGATGAATCAGGTGCGAGAGCAGTACTTTTATAAAGGCACGAGATGAATTATTTTTCTACAATTGCAAGGCCGATTGACAGGAGCATGGAGCGAACTTTCACTTTAATTTGATCACGCACATTTCGGTACGCTTCTGGCGAAAGATGCTTAGGGTCAGGGAACGACCAATCTTCTCTCTGGTGTGCTTTTATAAAGGGGCATTCGTCGCCACAGCCCATGGTCGCCACAAAATCAAACTCAACATCTGGCAGGTCTTGCAAAGATTTGGAGCCATGCACGGCGAGGTCATAACCCAACTCGTGCATGGCCTCAATCGCTTTAGGGTTGACGATTCCAGACGGACGTGAACCTGCGCTATAGGCTTGCACCGCATTGCCACCCAGTATGCGTGCAAACGCTTCTGCCATTTGGCTACGATTGGAGTTTTCAACGCACACAAAAAGCACACGTTTTACGGATGAATTCATGATTTACACCTTATAGAATTGCGCGAACAGCACGCCTGCTCTTTTGTGCAAGCGCAGATAAATACGGCTATTACAGCACCTAAAATAGGTGCTGATAAGTACAGCCAAAGGTCTGCAATATTGCCGGAAACAACTGCTGGGCCCAGTGAGCGCGCGGGGTTCATAGATGCCCCACTAATAGGCCCCGCAAATAACGCCGCCAACGCGATTACGCTTCCAATAGCCAGTGCGGGCATGATGCTGTTTTTACTTGCCTGCATTGTTACAATTAATATGACTAGCATGAGAGCAGTTGTCAGCATGACCTCAAGCATCCACGACTGTGTTAGTGAGCCTGCGGGCATAGTTGCACCTAAGGTTTCGTGTGTCGGAAACAGCAGGTGCAGCAGAATGCTGGCAATCAATGCACCCGTGATTTGACTTAGAATATAGGGCAGAATTGTTTTTCCAGAAATGCGCTGCGCAAGATACAGCCCCATTGTTACAGCAGGATTAAAGTGCGCTCCGGATATATCACCCAGTGCAAAAACCATTGCAAATACGACCAAGCCAAATATCAACGCAACACCTGTATGAGATACCGCGTCGCTCATATCATTTACGATAATGGCACCCGTTCCAAAAAACACAATGCAAAATGTGCCGAATGCTTCAGCCAGAAGTTGTTTATAAAGAGGAGGGGTCATGTGGTCTTTATATCATGTCTAAGGTATCGCCACCGCTTTAATTAATTCGCTAGCAAATTCATTATCCATGCTGTTGTAAGACTCGCCCACGCGCTGCAAGCGGTGGCTGGATACGCCGGGTAGCACGGCTTGCACGTCTTCTGGGATAACGGCGTTGCGGCCATTGATAAATGCCCAAGCGCGCGCCGCAGCCAGCAGCGATAGCCCGGCACGCGGGCTTAAACCGCGCACAAAAGTAGATGATTCGCGGGTGTGGCGCAAAATAGCTTGTACATAATCCAGTAGGGCAGGGGAGACAAACACTTGCCGCACTTGCTGTTGTAACACGAGTAATTCCGCTGCGGTCATTTGCGCTTTAAGGCCGGCAATCAGCTCGCGCCGATCCACGCCCGCCAACAAACCACGCTCGGCTTGCGGGTCGGGGTAACCCAGTTGGATGCGTAATAAAAATCGATCTAGCTGCGATTCTGGCAATGGAAAAGTACCAATCTGCTGCGTGGGATTTTGTGTGGCGATCACGAAGAAAGGTGTGGGCAGCGGGTGCGTGATGCCTTCAATCGTGACTTGATGTTCTTCCATTGCCTCTAGCAAGGCACTCTGCGTCTTAGGTGTGGCGCGATTAATTTCATCGGCCAAAATCATTTGGGCGAATATTGGGCCGGGATGAAATTTGAACTTTTCGCTTTCGCGTAAATAAATCGACACCCCTAAAATATCGGCAGGCAACATATCGCTGGTAAATTGAATGCGCTGGAATTGCAGCCCCAACGAACTTGCCAGCACATGTGCCAGCGTGGTTTTGCCCACGCCGGGAACATCTTCAATTAACAAATGTCCACGAGCAAGCAGACATGCGAGCGCAAGCCTTATTTGATGAGGCTTGCCGAGGATGACTTGTTCAGTTTGTTGGATAACGTTGCGTAGGGTTTGGCTCATATTCGTGTTCCAATTATTTTTAGATGCTTCGCCAACAGTATAATGGCGCGACTTGATGTTTACCAAATAGCACAAAAGGCTTAGGAGATAATTTTGAAGCGCACGCAAATGATGGCATTGGGGATAGGCGCGGTGGCGGTGGTTGCCGCGCTGATTTTTATAACGGCCAAAAAACCGGTAGTGGCACCGGGTGCGGCTACCGCACAACCCGCATTAACGGTGACGATTGCCACGCCTGAACTGCGTAATTGGCCGCATAAAATTACTGCCACGGGTAGCCTGCAAGCTTGGCAAGAAGCCATTATCGGTGCGGAGGTGGGCGGGCTACGCTTAGCAGAAGTGCGAGTAAATGTCGGCGATGAAGTAAAAAAAGATCAAGTGCTGGCGCGATTTTCGGACGAAATGGTAGTGCTTGAATTACAGCAGCTACAAGCTGCGTTGGCGGAAAGCCGCGCACGTTTGGTAGAGGCAGAAATGAAGGAAGCCAGCGCGAAAAAATTGCAAGAAAGCGGGGTGATGAGCACACAAATCGCCACGCAACATTTGTCCGCCGCGCAAATGGCGAGGGCGCAAGTAGATGCTGCCGAGGCACGCATACAGGCACAAAAGTTAAAGCTGGGGTATACCAAAGTGTTGGCATCGGATGACGGCGTAATTTCTATGCGTACCGCAACCGAGGGGGCTGTGCTGCAAACTGGGAGCGAATTATTTCGCTTAATTCGGCGCAATAAATACGAATGGCGTGCTGAAGTGCCGGAAGCGCAATTAGCCAAAATTAAAATAGGCCAAAAGACCACCGTGCAAGTTGAGCAGGGTGGGGCGGTGAGTGGCGTGGTGCGGCGCATCTCGCCAGTGATCGATAGTGAGACCCGCAACGGGGTGGTGTATGTGGAGCTGGCTTCGGCGAAATTTTTGAGAGCGGGCATGTTCGCACAAGGCGAAATTGCGCTCGGCCAAGACCGCGTGTTGACCGTGCCACAAGCTGCGTTGGTGGTGCGCGATGGCTTTAATTACCTTTATAAAGTGGGGGGCGATAGTCGTGTGGCACAAGTAAAAGTGCTGGCTGGACGCAGGCTGGAGGGGCGTATTGAAGTTGTCGAGGGCATATCAGCCAATATAAATGTAGTCGCATCCGGTGCCGGATTTTTGAGCGATGGTGATTTGGTGCGAGTGACGAACACCGCAACGGCGAGTACTGCTAAGCCTGTAACCACGAAAAATTAAATCGAATCTGCTTATGAGCAACCCCATCTCTAACAATTCACCCATGAATATTTCCGCCTGGGCGATAAAAAACCCTATCCCTTCTATCCTGCTTTTTTTCATGCTGTGCGTGACGGGGTTGATGAGCTTTAAAGCGACCAACGTGCTGGAAATGCCCGACATCGAATTGCCGCTGGTGACCATTAGCACCAGTATGGAAGGGGCTTCACCCAACCAGATGGAAACTGAGGTGGTGCGTAAGATCGAAGATTCGATGGTCACCATCGGCAATGTGAAACATATTTTTTCTAATATTACTGATGGCGCGGCAACCATTTTTATTGAATTTAATTTGGAAAAAGATGGGGGCGAAGCGATCAACGATGTACGCGATGCGCTCAGTCGTATACGCGCAGATTTGCCGAGTGACTTGCGCGATCCGGTTGTTTCCAAGCTGAATACTTCTGGCAGACCTATCCTGACTTACACCGTGACCTCGGAATTGATGGATGAGCAAGATGTGTCTTGGCTGGTCGATAACGAAATTTCTAAGACACTGCTGAGCATCAATGGTGTGGGCAAAGTTGCACGTATCGGTGGGGTTGATCGTGAAATTCGCGTTGAAATAAACCCGCAAAAATTGTCCGCGCTGAATGTTTCTGCGGTGGATGTGTCGCGCCAGATTAAGCGCGTGCAGCAAGAGTCATCGGGTGGGCGGGGCGAAGTAGGTGGGGCAGAGCAATCGGTGCGTACCTTATCCACCGTTGCCAGTGCGGCTGAATTAGCGGCGATGAATATTGCCTTGCCGGATGGGCGAAATTTTAGGCTAGACCAACTCGCTACAGTCACCGATGGCAAGCGCGAGCAGCGCGTGCAAGCACTGTTGAATGGTCAGCATGTTGTGGCGTTTGAAATTACCCGCACCCGGGGCGCTAGCGAAATTAATGTAGGTCGTGCCGTGCGCGCCGCTATCGAAAAATTAAACGTCGAGCATGGCAACCTGAAAATTACCGAGGTGATGGACACCGTCACACGGGTCAAAGCAAACTTCGATGGCTCTATGTTTCTGTTGTACGAAGGCGCGCTATTCGCGATTTTGGTGGTGTGGTGGTTTTTGCGCGACTGGCGCGCCACGGTGATTGCTGCCTCGGCCTTACCCCTTTCCATTATTCCGGCCTTCGTCGGGATGCATTATTTGGGGCTCACCTTAAATGGCGTAACGCTGTTGGCACTGGCGTTGGTAGTGGGTATTTTGGTGGATGATGCGATTGTCGAAGTGGAAAATATAGTGCGGCATTTACGCATGGGGAAAAGCGCGTATCAGGCTGCAATCGAGGCCACCGAAGAAATTGGCATGGCAGTGGTGGCGACCACATTTACCTTGGTTGCGGTCTTTTTACCGACCGCTTTTATGAGCGGCATCGTGGGTAAATTTTTCAAAGAATTTGGTTGGACCGCGTCATTGGCGATCATGGCATCGCTGGTTGTAGCGCGCTTGCTTACCCCGCTGATGGCCGCTTATATGCTCAAGCCCGTGGTGATGTCGGTGGATCAGCCAAGCAAGCTGATGCAGCATTATTTGAAGTGGGCGGGCTGGTGCTTGGCGCATCGCTGGCATACCTTATTTTTTGCATTTTTGTTTTTTGTGGCATCTCTGATGTTAATTCCACTTTTGCCACAAGGTTTTATTCCTGCGCCAGATATAGCTAAAACACAGGTAACGCTTGAGCTGCCACCGGGCAGTACGTTGAGCGATACCTATGCCGCCGCTGAATCTGCTCGGCAAATTTTGTCGCAAATGCCGGAGATCAAACAAGTTTTTTCTGCAGTGGGGCGTGGCGCGCAAGGCGATTTATTCTCTGCTGGAGCGGCGACTGATGTGCGTCGCGCAAATTTGTCAGTGGCTTTTGTGCCACGCGCGGAACGCTCGCGCACGCAACAACAACTAGAAACTGTGCTGCGCGAAAAGCTGCAAGCGTTGCCGGGTGTGCGTTTGTCGATAGGCACGGGCAATGCGGGCGAAAAATTAGTGTTGGTGCTGGCGGGCGATGACGCGCGCATGTTAACGACCAGCGCGCAGAATGTGGAACGCGATCTACGTACTTTGCCCGGTTTGGGCAACGTCACATCGAGCGCAAGTTTAGTGCGCCCCGAAATTATCATCCGCCCTGATTTTGCGCGCATGGCGGAGCTAGGCGTAACCGCTGCCAGCATAGGTGAAACCGTGCGCGTGGCGACAGCGGGGGATTACAGCGCGGCCTTGGCTAAATTAAATTTAGCGCAAAGGCAAGTGTCTATCCGCGTATTGATGCCGGAATCTGCGCGGCAAGATTTAGAAGTATTGGCGCGCCTGCCCGTGCCCAGCAAAAATGGCAACGTCATGCTAGGTAACGTGGCCAGTATTGCTATCGAGGGTGGCGCGGCGCAAATTGATAGGCGCGATCGCGGGCGCAATGTCACCATCAGCGTCGAGCTGAACGGTCGCGGTCTCGGTGACGTATTTGCTGAGGTCAATAAATTACCCAGTTTGAATTCATTGCCACCGGGCGTTAAACGCGCAGAATCTGGCGATGCCGAAATGATGAAGGAATTATTTGGTGGCTTTGGCTTAGCGATGTTGACCGGCATTCTGTGCGTTTATTTTGTGTTGGTATTGTTGTTTAAAGATTTTTTACAGCCCGTCACCATTTTGGCGGCATTGCCACTGTCTATGGGCGGTGCATTTGTGGCACTGTTAATTACGCAACATAGTTTTTCCATGCCTTCTCTGATTGGCTTGCTGATGTTGATTGGCATCGCCACAAAAAATTCTATTTTGCTGGTGGAATATGCGATTGTTGCGCGCCGTGATCACGGCATGAGTCGCCACGAGGCGTTGCTGGATTCATGTCATAAACGCGCTCGCCCGATTCTGATGACCACCATCGCGATGGGTGCCGGCATGTTGCCGCTGGCGATGGGCTTTGGCGTGGATCCTAGTTTCCGTGCGCCGATGGCGACAGCGGTGATTGGTGGATTAATTACTTCGACGCTGTTGAGCTTGTTGGTGATACCCGTGGTGTTTACTTATGTGGATGATTTGTTCGTCAAAATTCAAAAGCTGTTGACGCGCAGCGGGTGGAATTCTACCGCCCTCTCCCTGCGGGAAAGGGATCAAGGGTGAGGGAACGGGCGTGGGGGGTGTTACCCAATCAAAATTGCCGCGACCACCTTGCGATCTTCACTCATCAAAATATTATAAGTACGGCACGCAGCGGAGGTGCTCATGGCTTCTACGCCTATGCCTGCGGCGATGAGTGATTGGAATAGTTTTGGATGCGGAAATTTTTGTTGCGCGCCCGTGCCCAGCAATAAAATCTCCGGTTGCAATGCCCGCAAATAATCGAAGTGCGCTTCGCTCAGCGCGTCAAAATTCGCCACGCTCCAATCAATATGCAATTGCTCCGGCACGACCACCAACGAATGTTCGTAACGCTGACCATTCACGCTGACATAGCCTGCGCCGTGCGCGGTGAAAATATTTTTTTGAGTACGTTGATTAAGATGGAGCTTCATTTTATTTCCTTTTGCGGGAGGGCAAATTTGCTGGCAGGCGCACGCTCGGATAGAATCGCACCCTTTATTGCATGGCAGAATTCTACCATTTGATGTGCGGCCATTTTATATGTGATGGCATCGTTTTAAAAAATTAAGCGCGCAAATTGAAACTCACTAAAGCGTATAGCTCGGAGAATATCCAATTGGAAAATGACCTCAATGGCGGGCTGCCGCCTGTCCTGAAATCGGCCAAGCTGGCCAGTGTCTGCTATGACATACGCGGCCCAGTGATGGCGCGCGCCAAGCAGATGGAAGAAGATGGTCAGCGCATTATCAAATTAAACATCGGCAATCTCGCGCCCTTTGGCTTCGCCGTGCCAGATGAAATTCAGCAGGATGTAATCCGCAATTTGGCCGATGCGTCGGGCTACTCGGATTCCAAAGGGCTATTCGCGGCGCGCAAAGCCATCATGCATTACGCCCAGCAAAAAAATATTGCTGGGGTGGAGCTGGAAGATATTTATATCGGCAATGGCGCGTCCGAATTAATCGTCATGTCCATGCAAGGGCTGTTGAATACGGGTGATGAGGTGCTGATTCCTGCGCCTGATTATCCGCTGTGGACGGCTGCGGTGACGCTGGCGGGCGGCACGCCGCGCCATTATTTATGCGACGAGCAGGCTGGTTGGATGCCCGACCTAGACGACATGCGCCGCAAAATTACGCCCAACACGCGCGCGATTGTTTTAATCAATCCGAATAATCCGACGGGCGCGTTATATTCCAATGAGATGTTGCTGGAGATTATAGAAATCGCGCGTAAAAATCGGCTGATTATTTTCTCTGACGAAATTTACGACAAGATGCTGTACGACGGCGCGACGCATACTTCAATTGCCTCGCTGGCTGATGATGTACTGTTTGTGACCTTCAACGGGCTGTCAAAAAATTATCGTGCGTGCGGCTATCGCGCCGGATGGATGATTGTTTCGGGCGCAAAAAAACACGCGCAAGATTATATCGACGGCCTCGGCATACTGGCCTCGATGCGGCTTTGCTCCAACGTGCCCGGGCAAACTGCAATTCAAACTGCGCTGGGCGGCTATCAAAGTATTAACGATTTGGTTGCTCCCGGCGGCAGGTTGCACAAGCAACGCGAGCTTGCTCACCAACTGTTGACCGCTATTCCGGGGGTGACCTGCGTCAAGCCGCAAGCCGCACTGTACTTGTTTCCGCGCCTTGATCCAAAAATGTATCCGATTAAAGATGACCAAAAATTCATTTTGGAATTGTTAGAGGCGGAAAAAATATTGGTGGTGCAAGGCAGTGGTTTTAACTGGCCCAAACCCGATCACTTTCGCGTGGTGTTTCTGCCGAATACGGATGATTTGAGCGAAGCGATAGCGCGCATTGCACGGTTCCTGGAAGGCTATCGAAAAAAGCATGGCACGAATTAAGTGGTTCTTAGAGGCGTGGAATTTCAGGGCGGGCGTAGGGTGCCTAGTAGGGGCGGGTCTCAGACCCGCCCGCTCAACAACCCGCCATTAAATATGAAATATCAATTTATTGATCGGGCGGGTCTGAGACCCGCCCTTACAAAAAGGAAAATATGAAAGCCATCAACGTAGGACTCATCGGTATCGGCACAGTCGGCGGTGGCACGTTTACTGTGTTGCAGCGCAACGCTGAGGAGATTGCGCGCCGTGCGGGTCGACCGATTCGCATCACTGTGGTAGCGGATAGAAATGTAGAGTTGGCTAAAAAAATCACTGGCGGAAAATGTCGTGTAACTGACGATGCGTTCAGCGTGGTGAGTGATCCAGAAGTGGATATTGTTATTGAACTGATCGGCGGCTACGGGGTGGCGAAAGAGTTGGTGCTGAAAGCCATCGCTAATGGCAAGCATGTGGTCACGGCGAATAAAGCCTTGCTGGCAACGCACGGTAATGAAATTTTTGCGGCAGCGCAAAAGCAGCGCGTAATGGTTGCGTTTGAAGCAGCGGTGGCGGGCGGCATTCCAATTATCAAAGCGGTA
>JANONT010000300.1:0-10286 GCA_031420955.1 Candidatus Nitrotoga sp.
CAGGATTTTGCGTGATTTACATGTAATTTGTCGTAGTTACACCCAATTTTTAGGGGTTAAAAATTCCTCATACAATTTTGCTTCTACGGTGCCTTTTTCGGGTTGCCAGTTATAGCGCCACTTTACTAGGGGCGGCATGGATATCAAAATGGATTCGGTGCGCCCATTGCTTTGCAGGCCAAAAATAGTGCCACGATCAACCACTAAATTAAATTCCACGTAGCGACCGCGTCGGTACAGTTGAAAGTCGCGTTCTTGCTCGCCGAATGGCGTATGAATGCGCCGCTCAAGAATGGGAAGGTAAGCCGATAAAAAATGATCGCCGACACTTTGTTGGATGGAAAACGCAGTGTTGAAATCCGGCTCGCTCAAATCATCAAAAAATATGCCGCCAATGCCGCGCTGCTCATTGCGATGTTTCATATAAAAATAATCATCACACCATTTTTTATATTTTGGATGTAGATGCGTGCCAAAAGGATCAAGCGCGTTTTTGCAGATTTGATGAAAATGCACTGCGTCTTCCGCGTAACCATAGTAAGGGGTTAAATCCATGCCGCCGCCAAACCAAAACGCTGTGTGTCCATCGGGACGTATCGCCATGAACATGCGCACATTCATATGCACCGTGGGTGCGTGCGGGTTGTGCGGATGAAATACCAGCGACACGCCCATCGCTTCCCAACGGCTGCCGGCTAATTCTGGGCGATGCGCGGTGGCAGAAGGCGGCATCTTATCGCCCATGACATGCGAAAATCCCACGCCGCCACGCTCTAACACGTTGCCTTGTTCCAAGATGCAACTGCGCCCACCGCCTCCTTCGGGGCGCACCCAGCTATCACGTAGGAATTTTTTACCGTCGATTTGCTCTAGGCGCGAGACGATTAGCTCTTGCAAGCTGAATAGGTATTCTTTAACTGCGGTGCTGTGCATAATTTTTTCCGAAAAGAAGTTTCCCCAAAATAAATTTAAGAGCGCGGGATTTTACCACTTGCGCGAGCGATATCGAACGCGGGGTTTGTTTGCCTGCATCGCTATAATTTTTCATACTCCATGCTGGCTAATGTGTAAAATTCTCGCCTCTGTTAAGAGGCACTCTTTGGGGAGACCGTCGTTGGAAAATCTATATCATGTTTTGGGCGTTGCGCCGACCGCGACTACTGATGAAATTAAAAAAGCCTATCGCTCGCTGGCCATGCGTCATCACCCCGACCGCAGTACAGATGTCAATGCCCAAGCGCGATTCAATGCAATTAAATCCGCTTATGAATTGCTGGCAGATGTAAAAAAACGGGCGGCTTATAACCAAAGCTTGAACAATCGCATCGTCCTCGATTCAGAGCGCGAGGCTCGCACTTTATGGCTTGCACTGTTTGAACGCTGCGGCGTAGTCGTACCCTAAATGCGATACCTATCCACTATAAAATATATCGATAACACATTATGAATAAAAATATCCATCAAGAATTTGCTTATCAATCACGCGAGCTGGGTGTACAGATCGAAGACACACTGGGCGATCCGCCGGATCGAAAAAATTATGCCAACGTCATTAAATCACTCCTTGGCGAATATATAAAAGGCACGGACATCGACGATGTCAACATGCTGAGCTTCGCGCTGGTGGATTATTTGCGCTTCGATGATCCCGCTGGGCTGTTCGCGCAATGCAAAGAATATGAAAGCCGCCAGGCGGCAAAGGTCGTAAAAATGGTGTCGTGCACGGATGTCGATGCGGCGAAGGCATTAGTCAGTGTGGCCGCGAAAAATCCAGAGCTGGCACGCAAGGCAATTCTCACCGCATTTTTATTTAAGAATACTAAACGCTGGACAGACCCCGACAATTCTCTCGAAGCCCTGCAAGAGGAGGAGGAAGGCGGCAACGGCATGGAAGACGAAGACCAGGTCGAGCCGGGGCAAGACTTTGTAGATATGTTTGACGCGCGCGAGAGCGACAATGGTTGAAAAATCTAATTTTCCGGCTATCAGTCGGCAGGTGACCGAGCTGGTTTTGTCCGGCTCGACCGCCCATGCCGAAGCAGCGATCAACGACACAGCAGAACAGCACGGCGATCTGGCCGTGGTGGCGGTGTTGGAGACGCTAGAGCCGCAGGTTGCAGCCATGTATTTGTCGGCGTTTGATGGTGGAAAATTATCGCTGGCGACCATGTTAATTTCGCCCAAAGCGTGGGCCGAGAGCCTGGCTTTTTTCGCCGCAACATGGAGCGAAGACATGATAGAAGAAGAGCCGGAGGTGCTGACCGAATCGCTGTTCGCGCACATCCATGGCATTGTTTTTTCTACCGATGATGTCGAGCGACGCACGCAGATGATCCATGCCGCGCTGAATACCGACTGGGGCACGACCGCGTTTGCCGTGCTGCTCTCCACCGCGATTGATGAAGTGATCGAGCTGGCCAACGACATACACACACGCGGCGCACCTAACAGCGGCGCGACCACTGCCGATCACGATGTGATTCCACTCGCGCTGGAGATTGCGTGTAGCGATGCCGATGCGTGGGACAGAGTGATGTTTGAATTATTCCCCGATTGGCAGCCCGGCGACAATCAATTGCGGGCGCGTATTGAAGAGGGCGATGACGAACACGACGAAGACTTTGCCCTAGCCCGCACCACGCACGCATTGCTGTTGCGCCTGCGTAAACAAGTGCCAAGCAAGACCACCAACATGCCAAAAAAAGGCGCGCGCCCCAGTTTGGGCGAGGATATTTTTGCGTGATGCGCATTCTATTTTTAATTTAGCCTTGCCAAGCTGCTCCCCTCATCCTCGCTGCGCGCACCCTCTTGTAATGAGGAAAGCTGCACCAGCTTCGCCCTTGATAAGGGGGAGAGGTTTTGTCCGGATGAATAGTCTGAGTTAAACGCAACATAGCTTCAATCAACCTTCCATGAAACTTGCCCACATCACCGCCCGCCCGCCGCACCTCGTCGCCGCACTAACAGCATTAGCGCGGCGTACAGACAGCCAAGAAGCCGCACACATTCTGCTGGATGAACTCAGCGGCATTACCGTACTCGTCGCCAAAAAATTTACCAACGAGCGCACTGCCGATGGCTTGCTCGACGCGTTTCAACTCACGCTTGGATGCATCTCGCTGGGCCTCAGCCAGGCAAATATTCCGCCAGATGGCGAGGCGCAACTGAGCTTCCTGCTGCACCACGGCGCGGAATATGTGTTCCAAATGGGCTTCCGGCATATCAAAGAATTATCCACCTTGCCTTTTACCGCGTTCGTTTCAGAATTTGACAACGATCCCTTCGTGCAACAGCGTGACCTCAAAGTGCTCTTCGCAGAAATCTGCCGCGCCGACCCTATTGCAACTTGGGCGGGCGATGAAATTTATCAACGCGCATTGCACGAGCGGCAAAATAATCAGAAGCTGGTGTCATGTGCAAAATGGCTGCGCCAAAAACATTACGCGGGCGCAATAAAAGACCCCGATATGGATGCCTATGCGGTGATCTCTATCGCCGTAATATTTGCCACGGCTAATGACGGGCGCATCGTCGCCCGCGCTGGGCAAAATGAGATCGAAAGCTTGATTCAGCATCTCCGCAAAACACCACCGAATATTGATGCGGGATGGGATGCGCTATTGAAAAAAATCCCTTCTACTTATCACCCCACCCTGCGCGCTTGCATGGATGCGTACAGAAATACCATCGTGAAAAAAATGCAGTCGAAGACAAAAATTAAAACCATCCTCACCGAATTGCAAAATTCATATATCGGCAGCGAGATGGATGTTGAATATGATTGAGGGGGATGCGTTTTTGAAGCAATTAAATGTAGCCTATTCATGCTGCTTGAAATTTTGGGTATGTAAATTAAAAATACGCTCAGCAAGAAATTGTATTGTGTGCTTCATATCATCAGGGCCTTGTACAAAGCACACGTAACATTTAGTTGTCACTGTATAGTTCAATCGGCTAATTGCCGCAGGTTTTTTATCCAGCCCCTAAAATGAATGCACTCTCGCTCCATCACGGCTAAGGTAATTTTCTGAGCCGAAAGGGGGCCGTGGCGGGTTTTTTTGTACTTGGGCTCCAGAATGTTTTCGAGGCGTTTTGAGGGCTTGCTTTCGATACTATCGTTGATATGCTCTGGCGTTTCAAAATCATCACGAACCTTCCTTAGTCTTGGTAAAAACTTCTGCCATGATGGTTCGGTGAGAACCAGCGCGTCCACATCTGAGAAAAGTAGACCCTCGAATTCGTAGGGTTGAATGTAAGGTATAAAACGCTCTGGGCGACAGTTAATATATGTGACGATTGATTGATGCAATGCTGATTCTAATACTTGAGTGCGAGTGTAAATGTCAGTATGAAGCTTTGCTTCAGCGTAACTTGGAAAGTTGGTATCTAACCCATACAGGTCAATAAATGTGGTCAAAATTGCGTCTGGTTTTTGTCTCAGTGTGTTTCTGGCGTTCAATTTAAGTCGATCAAAATTAACTGCTCCACCTTTTGCGTCCTGAGACGTGTTGAGCGTCAATGGCTTCAAGAAAACCTGCATTGCGTTGAACGACGGAGCAACCACATGTTTAATGAATTGTTCTTCAGTTTGCCCTTCTGTGAAAATAACAATCTCTCTCACTTAGGGTCTCCCTCCAAGTACATTACGTTTCCAAAGCTCACCCATTGCATACTGTTCTAACCAGCCTGCCAACTCATCATCTTTGAAGCGCGTGAAAGTAGAGGCATCATTTTTTTGGTCAACCACGATGATGTCCTGCGGGCTTAACTCATTTACTAATTCGACGGATTGCGTAGATATAATTAACTGCTTATCTTCGGCAATCTGTTTGAACATGTCGGCAAGAACCGTAATTGCATAGGGGTGTAAACCCAATTCCGGTTCATCAATGAGAATGGTGTCTGGTAATAACTCAGTTGGCTGGAGTAGCAAGGTGGACAGGCAAATAAAACGCAGTGTGCCATCGGATAAATGCAATGCTTTAAAAGGGGTGTCGGGTTTACCTTTTTGTGTCCATTCCAGTTCAATATGTCCTATATCTCCGGGACGATGGACGAAATCTCCGAAGAATGGTGCAACAAGGCGAATGGTGTCAACTATGCGTTGATAGTGAGCAGGGTGCGCTTCATGGAGCATTTTTAGGTATGCGGCCAAATTCGCGGCATCAATCTTGAGGCGCAAATTGTCATTGGCAGCATGGCGTTGTTTTACCCGAGCTTTTTCGCCTGTATCATGGAAATGGTAAACGCGCCAATTGCTGACAGATGGTCGAACATAAGGGGAGTATTTATCTTTGGCTTCTTTAAGTTTTGATTCTTCATGGCCAGTCCCAAGCGTTGCGCTTGGAGATGTATCGAAATATACGCCGCTAAACCAACTAATTTCTCGCTCAAATACCAGGCGATTGTCATTGGTTGGTATGAGATCAAACTTATAGCCATTTTTGTCGAAGTAAAATTCTGCATGCAATCTATCGGTGGTCTTGCGTCCGAAGTGGAGCAAAGCATCGGGCCCACCCTGTGTTTGAACATGCACTTGCAACTGCTGTTCATACATCTCGTTCAGCAAACGGAATAGGCTTATAAAATTACTTTTTCCCGCGCCGTTTGCCCCGATCAAAACATTTAGATTCGTGAGCGGAAAGTTATTCAGCGCACGAATTGATTTGTAGCCAGAAATGGTTAGTGATTTAACGCTAGACATTTGTTATATCTTGATCGAGGTGGGCGGTAAGTTTAACTTAACAAGCCATTTTTGTGCACGCCAATAGCAGATAGCTTACATAAAAAACAGCAGACCCTGAATCCCTTTGGCTGTCGCTTACTTCTATAATCCCTTCCAGATTTAAAAATTGTGTTACTGAAATTTTTTTAAATCGCTACAAAATTAAAGATAAAGGATTCATTATCAGCATCTCGCCCCAGCCCCCCACCAAACGACTCTCCTCCCTGCGCGACTTGCTGCCCTTTTTGCGCCCCTATCGCACGCAGGTTTTGCTGGCATTTTTATTATTGAGCTTTGCTTCTGCGACGGTGTTGGTATTGCCGTTGGCGTTTCGTGATTTAGTGGACTTCAGTTTTATGCAGAACAAATTAACAGAGGGAACCGCTGGCAAAAGCACGCTGTTGGGCGCACAAAGTTTGGACAGTCATTTTGCCGTGCTGTTTGGCTTGGCAAGTTTATGGGCGTTGACCGTTGCGGCACGTTATTACATGGTCAGTTGGATCGGCGAGCGGGTCACGGTCGATCTGCGTAGCGCAGTGTATGCGCGGGTATTGCAGCAGTCACCGCAATTTTTTGAAACGCTGCAAACCGGCGAGGTGCTATCACGGCTAACCGGCGACACCACGTTGGTGCAAACGGTGGTGGGTAGTTCGGTGTCGATGGGCTTGCGTAGTTTGTTCCAATTCATCGGCGGTATGGTGATGTTGGCGGTGACCAGTTTTTATTTGTTTTCGTTGAACCTCGGTTTGATGATTCTGCTGGCACTGCCAATTATTTTAATTGGTCGGCGTGTGAAAAAACTCTCACGCGAATCGCAAGACAAGATCGCCGATTCTTCGGCATTGGCTGGAGAAATTCTCAACGCCGTGCCGACGGTGCAATCGTTTACGCAAGAGCAGCGCGAGACGCAGCGATTTTTTGATAGCGCGGAAAAGAGTTTTGTCATTGCGATTAAACGCATTCGCGTGCGCGCTTTTTTAACCGCGCTGATTATTACCGCCGTGATGGGCGCGATTATTTTTGTGCTGTGGGTCGGCGCAAATCAAGTGCGCGAAGGCAGCATGACAGTCGGGCAACTCGCCTCGTTTATTCTATATGCCGCGCTGGTAGCGGGCGGGGTGGGCACAATGGCAGAAGTATGGGGCGATCTAATGCGCGCCGCAGGGGCAACTGAACGGCTGCTGGAGTTGCTCCATGCAGAGTCTGATATTACGGAAATCAGCAAGCCACAAGCCTTGTCGCAGCCGATGCAGGTGGCGATCAACTTTGAGCAAGTCAGTTTTCGCTATCCGTCGCGCTTGCAAACTGCCGCGCTGGATAATATTTCGTTAGCCATTGCACCCGGTGAAAGTGTTGCGCTGATCGGCCCATCGGGCGCAGGAAAAACAACGTTGTTTCAATTATTACTGCGTTTTTATGATGTGAGCGAGGGAGTCATTCGCCTGAACGGGCAGGATATACGCCAACTTTCGCTGCATGACCTGCGCGAAAAAATAGCCATCGTGCCACAAGACGCGGTAATTTTTTCGGCCAACGCGCTGGATAATATTCGTTATGGTCGCCCCACTGCCAGCGACGAAGCAGTGTACGCCGCCGCGCGCGCCGCGTTGGCCGATGAATTTATTAACCGCCTGCCACAAGGCTATCAAACTTTTCTCGGCGAACGCGGCACACGTTTGTCGGGTGGGCAACGTCAGCGCATCGCTATTGCGCGTGCCATTTTAAAAAATGCGCCCGTGTTGCTGCTGGACGAAGCGACCAGTGCGTTGGATGCAGAATCAGAAATTTTAGTGCAGCAGGGATTGAATGCCGCGATGCGAGGGCGGACAACACTCATCATCGCCCATCGCTTAGCGACGGTACAGAAAGTTGATCGTATCGTGGTGCTGGAACACGGTCGCATTGTTGAGATCGGCACGCCGGAAGATTTGCGTAAACAGAGCGGGCTGTATGCACGGCTGGCGAAATTGCAGTTTGATGTTTGAATAAAAAAGGGGCGCGATTATGCGCCCCGATTAAAACTTTTAAATTAGCCTCAACGCAGCATCAGGCTAACGCCGGATAATCCGTATAGCCTTTAGCATCTGCCGTGTAAAAAGTATTCATATCAAATGCGTTCAAAGCCGCACCCGTTTCCCAACGCGCAACCAAATCTGGATTGGCGAGGAAGTTTTTACCCACGGCAATTAAATCGCACTTGCCTGCTGCCAAATCACTTTCAGCACGCGCCGCATCGTAGCCGCCGGACAGAATCAGCTTGCCCTTGTACACATTACGGAAGGTTGCTTTCATCGAATCCGGCACCGTAGGCGCGCCCATAGACGAGTGGTCAACCAAGTGAATATAGACTACGCCAAGCTCGTTGAGTTTTTGCGCTAAGTGTGTGTAATCCGCTTCCAGCGTGTCATACAGCGGCATATCGTTAAATACACCGAAGGGTGATAAACGTATACCGACTTTATCTTTGCCGATAGCTGCAGTGGTTGCCGCGACTACTTCGTTCATAAAACGCGCGCGATTCTCAATGCTGCCGCCGTAATTGTCGGTGCGTATATTTGTATTTGGGCGGATAAATTGTTCGATCAAATAACCATTTGCGCCGTGCAGCTCAACGCCATCAAATCCTGCGTCTATCGCGTTGCGCGCAGCTTGCGCATATTCTTCAATCGCTGTTTTGATATCTGCTTCGTTCATCGCTTGCGGCACGGGATGCGGCTGCATGCCCTCGGCATCGGTGTACATTTCACCCGCCGCTGCAACTGCCGATGGTGCTATCACACGCGCACCTGCAGGCAGATTCAAAGCATGTGAAATACGTCCGCAATGCATTAACTGCATAAATATTTTGCCGCCCTTGGCGTGAACTGCATCAGCAATCCGCTTCCAGCCAGCAGTCTGCGCCACAGAAAATGCGCCGGGGATGCGCGGATAACCCAGCCCATTGGGTGACGGCGAAGTGCCTTCGGTGATAATTAATCCAGCACTGGCGCGTTGCTCATAATATTGCGCCATCAATGTATTCGGGACATTGCCAATGGCGCGGTTACGCGTCAGCGGACACATGACCAAATGATTTTGCAGCGTGATTGAACCTAATTTAGTGGCGGAAAATAACAATGACATAACTACTCCTTAGAAAAAATGGGTGAGTAAAGATACGAATGATAAAAAATATGCTGCCTAAAAAGCAGGCTGAATCGCGGGGAAAAATATTGAGTTACTTGCGGCGGGGATCAGTAGCATCGTGAATCGATTCTTTGGTGCTTTCCAATACTTTTTTAGCCTGATCTTTCAACATATCGGCCATGCCATACGGCGCATAAGGGTTGCTCAACAATGGCCGATCGCGACCATAATTAATACCCAGATGAAAGGCGATGAGCGCGCCCAGCGCAAAACCTAAAGCTAATTTTTTCATGTTCACTCCTCGTGCGGTACAGAAATGGCTGGCATGCAGCATTTCAAAAAATTTAGGAACCGCTGAACAAGTCGTCATTCCCGCCTGCGCGGAGATAACGAAAATACACGTAATCAGAGGTTCCTTTATATAAAAGCGAAAATTAAAATAAGGTGAAGCCAGCCGATAAGCCGGGTTCTGTCGTGGACAGTCATTCCTCTAGGCGTTTCGTTACCTGACGCTTGAGCGATTTTTTAGCAAGCAGCTGGCAGTATTAGTGGGTCAGCCTAGCAGCGTTTCAAATGTTTCTGTGAATGTTCCTTCGCTAGATACGTTATTATAAAACGGCAAGCCCCAGACAGCATATTTCTTGTTCGTGAATAGCTGCTCAATTTCAAAGCTCGCTTTAATGCTGACGAGAAACTCCTCCTTCCACTCGTCAGCCTTGAGCAGGTGCGAACCCTTTGGCTCAATAAACACCTGATAGTGCATTGTGTCCTGCCTCTCTTTGCCGACCAAATACAAAACGAAGTCTGGCTCCAGCGGCCTGCCATCATCGAAGTTGTATAGCTTGAAGTGCTTCTCGTTTCGTATCAGGTAAACGTCCGAATATTTCTTTTTGAGATCGTCATGCCGCTTGTCGATAAACCTGATGAGCAGTTTTTCTTCTGACGTGCCGAAGCAATCATCGAACACATACCAATCGCGCTTGCTCAGATCGAGGTGGTAAGCCGTCTCGCCCGCATCATTCATAGACCTGCCGAATTCCTTGTCGCCATTTTCATCCAGTGCAAAATTCAACGTCTTGTCGGTGAACTTTTCCTTGAGCATATAAGGCTTGAATGATTTCGTCCCCTTGAACTCCACCTTGTCGGATGCAATCACCCCCGCAATGGTATCCAGTATCTGAGTTGCGGCATCCAGCTTTTCATCCGGCGTGAGATTTTCAATCTGCTCGGGCAGACCAGATACTTCAAGTTTTATTTTGCCAAGATAGCGTTCGGCTGTAATAAGCTCTGCCACCGAACTTAGCTGCGGCAAGTGCCGTTTCAGGTTATCGAACTCGTAAAAATCCAAACGCTGTGTTGCCTTACGCACAATGGGAATGCCAAAACTCAATAGGTCATAGTCCTTTGATTTCCGTTCCGCGCCTTCTCTGTCAGC
>JANONT010000301.1:0-1554 GCA_031420955.1 Candidatus Nitrotoga sp.
AGAAGCGTAAATAGCCGCTGAATTTCCGGGCAAATATTTTGAGGCAACCATGCTAGAAACTCTGCTGATTATTGCCGTGTTGATATTGTTGCTGATGATTGTGCTGCTCATCATGCAGCACAGGCAACCCTTACACACCGCGCAGATACTAGCGCAGCAGCATCGTGCTATGTTGCTGGACATGAATGATGGCTTAAATAAATTGGGCGACAGACTCAATAGCACGTCGCAAGAATCCGCCGAGCGTTTGCGAATTTCCGTCGCGCAAGAGTTAAATTCTACACGCGATGCCATGCAAACTTTGCAGCTAGAGCAAGCCAAAAACTTGGCCGACACGCGCACGCAAGTGTTAGAAAAACTGCATCAAACCTTATCCGCGCAAGGCAAGGCCGAGCAGGAATTAATTCAAGCCACTATGCGTCACGCCACGCAGCAACTCACCGCCAGTATTGAATCTCTGACCAAGGCAGTTGATGGCCGCCTAGAGCAAATCGGCGGCAAGGTGAGCGAGCGGCTGGACGAAGGCTTCAAAAAAACCAATGAAACTTTTGTCAGCGTGATGGCACGTTTAGCGACCATAGATGAGGCGCAAAAAAAGATAGACGGCCTCACCACCAACATGGTCAGCTTGCAAGAATTGCTAGGCGACAAGCGTTCACGCGGTGCATTTGGTGAGGTACAGCTCGAAGGTCTGGTGCGAAATTTATTGCCCGATGCAGCCTTTGAATTTCAATATACTTTTTCGAATGGCACGCGCGTAGATTGTGTGCTCAAGCTGCCTGAGCCGACTGGTTTGGTTGCGGTGGATTCAAAATTTCCGCTGGAAAATTACGAAGGCATGTTCGCCGAAGGCGCGGATCGCACCAGCCCCGCCCTGTTCAAGTCTGGCGTGAAACGCCACGTGGATGACATCGCCGATAAATATATTATCGCGGGCGAAACCAGCGACGGCGCGGTGATGTTTATTCCGGCGGAAGCGGTGTTTGCCGAGATACACGCGCATCATCGTGATCTGGTGGAATACGCGCAGAAACGGCGGGTGTGGCTAGTCTCGCCAACCACGCTGATGGCCGTGTTGAACACGGCGCGTGCGGTATTGAAGGACACCGAAACACGTAAGCAGGTGCATATTATTCAAGATGAATTGGGCAAGCTCGGCAAAGATTTTTCGCGCTTCGACGAGCGCATGAAAAAGCTCGCCGACCACATTCGTCAGGCCAGTAAAGATGTGGATGAAGTGCATATCAGCAGCAAAAAAATCACGGATCGCTTTGCAAAAATTGAACGTGTTGATTTGGAACATCCACTTGCATTAGCCGACGCAAACAACGATTTGGATGTTAAAGATTAAGCAGATGCCCAATTTCATTTCTAATTTAATCATTTCAGATTGCTCCACTAAAAGTACGCAACCCGCTATCCGGCGAGCCGAATGCGGAATTGCCAGCCTCACCCTCGCTACGCTCTCCTTCTCCCGGAGGGAGAGGGATGCAAAGTCCTTCTCCCTCCGGGAGAAGGGTTGGGATGAGGGAACAAAATTTAAAGCTCCATAAG
>JANONT010000302.1:0-8588 GCA_031420955.1 Candidatus Nitrotoga sp.
CTTACCCGCACAAATATTCCGATTACACCAGCATGCATTTCAACCCACTTCATCATTTGCTATCCTTAGTTATGTTTTACTGCTTGAGCTGCGCTAAATTTAATCTTATCCACATCCATCGTGGGCGTGAGGCTATATATATATAGAGAGAGAGAGGAGCACTATAACCACTATAACAATGGTGCAATAGGGCAGCTTCGCCTAGTGTTAGTTCCATCGTTTGCTGACCGCTTCAACTATTAAAACCCGAACCAAGAACAACGGTAATTTTTGATTTTAACATGGGCACCCCGCTTTTTTTCTTAGCATGACTCCCCCCCTGCTTATTAAAGCCCTAATTCATAATCAATCGTCAGCGGCGCGTGGTCGCTAAACCGTTGAGTCTTATATATATCTGCGCTGCAAGCAGTGTGCGCTGTGCCCGGCGTTGCCATTTGATAATCAATACGCCAGCCCACATCCTTTGCCCATGCCTGCCCGCGATTCGACCACCAAGTATAAGCCTCAAGCTCAGGATGTAATTGCCGGAATACATCGACGAATCCAACATCATTCAGCAGCTCGGTCATCCAAGCGCGCTCTTCGGGCAGAAAGCCGGAATTTTTGCGATTGCCGCGCCAATTTTTTAAGTCTTTTTCGGTATGCGCAATATTCCAATCACCGCACAACAATATCTCGCGCCCGCTGGCAAACATCTCGCGCAAATGCGGCATAAACGCCGCCAGAAATTTAAATTTCACGGCCTGCCGCTCTTCACCGCTGGAACCCGAAGGCAGATATAACGACACCACACTAATATTGCCAAACTGTGCTTCCAGATAACGCCCTTCGCTATCAAACTCAGGAATACCCAATCCCTCGATTATTTTCTTGGGTTTTTTTCGGCAGTAAATACCAACGCCGCTATAGCCTTTTTTTTCCGCATAATGAAAATAGCCGTGATAACCTGCTGGGGCAAGCATCTCTGCCGTCAAATCCGCAGCTTGCGCTTTGAGTTCTTGCAGACAAACGATGTCGGCATTTTGTTGCTGCAGCCAGGGCAAGAAATTTTTATTGTAAGCCGAGCGAATGCCATTTAAATTGATGCTGATTACCCGCACTAAAATTCTCCTGTCGTCTGTTTAATAGTTTGCCCGATGTGATATGGGGCGCGCTATTATAATGGCGGCACACTCAACTTTCCGGTCTATCTGACATGACGCAAAATCATCCGATTAATTTATCGCAAATGCGCCAAGATTTTATCCGCTTTACCATCCAGCAAAAGGTATTGCGCTTCGGCGAGTTTCAAACCAAGGCGGGGCGCTTATCGCCCTATTTTTTTAATGCGGGCTTGTTTAATGATGGCGCGTCGTTAAAAAATCTGACGCAGTTTTACGCGCAGACCATCCTCGCTTCCGGCCTCAATTTTGACATGCTGTACGGCCCGGCCTATAAAGGCATCCCGCTGGCGGCAGGCACGGCCATCGCGTTGATGGGGCAGGGACGTAACGTGCCGTATTGCTTTAATCGCAAAGAGGCCAAAGATCATGGTGAGGGCGGCAATACCATAGGTGCGAAATTGCACGGTAATGTTCTAATTATTGACGACGTAATCTCGGCAGGCACTTCGGTGCGCGAATCCATCGAGGTTATTCGGGCGGCGGGCGCTACCCCCTGCGGTGTGGTAATCGCGCTGGATCGCATGGAAATTGGACAGCAGACCGATCCAAATGGGAAAAAACTTTCTGCCACGCAAGAAGTCGAACGCGCTTACGGCATTCCCGTGATCGCCATTGCCACGCTGGATGATCTGTTGGGCTATTTGCAGAATGATGAGCAGATGGTGCAAAATCTGCAAGCCGTTAAAAATTATCGTAGCCGCTATGGAGTGACGCATGAATAACACGAAATTAGTTGGAGCCAATTTATTGGGCGCAGGCTTAATTTTATTGGCATCGTTAAGCAACCCCGCGCAGGCCAAGCTATACAAGTGGGTGGATGACA
This sequence comes from Candidatus Nitrotoga sp., assembly GCA_031420955.1. Lineage (GTDB taxonomy): Bacteria > Pseudomonadota > Gammaproteobacteria > Burkholderiales > Gallionellaceae > Nitrotoga. The sequence continues at coordinate 1,987 of JANONT010000302.1, forward strand.
ATGGCACCACGCATTATGGCGAGACCATTCCGCCAGAATATGCCAACAAAAATAACGTGCTGCTGAATGACAAAGGGCAAGTCACCAAGCGCAACGAAAAAGCCACCGAGGAACAGAAGCGTGCCGTAGAAGAGGCTGCCGCCAAGAAGCGTATTGCAGAAATTGAATTGCAAGAACAACGTCGCAAAGATATGTCCTTGCTCAACACTTATAGCAGCGAGCAAGAAATAGAATTGGCGCGTACGCGAAACTTGCAACAAGCTGAAACGCGGGTGAGCAGCATTAAGGTGATGAAAAAAACGGCTGAAGCGAACTTATCCAGATTTCAAGTTGAAGCTGACGATAAAGTCAAGGCCGGCAAACCCGTGCATGCCTCTTTGCAAGCAGATCTCACCGAATCTAAAGCACGGCTCGAAAAGCTGACGCGAGATTTAACCGCTGCCGAACAAAAAGCCGCTTCACTCAACGCCAACTACGACGCTGAGAAAAAACGTTACCGTGAGTTAAAAGGGAATGCCGAAAGATAAGGTTTGTATACGAATGTACCCAGCGTCACCCCACCAACAAGCGCAACGCTTCGTGATATTTATCCGCTGTTTTTTGTAACACGTTCAGCGGCAACGAAGGTGCGGGAGCTTGTTTATTCCAGTTACTTTTTTCCAGCCAATCGCGCACAATTTGCTTATCAAAACTGGGCGGGCTAGTACCTACTTGATATTGATCTGCTGGCCAAAAACGCGATGAATCAGGCGTGAGTGCTTCGTCGATTAAATATAACTTTCCGGCCGCATCCAACCCAAATTCAAATTTAGTGTCGGCAATAATTAACCCTTTTGTTTCTGCATATTGTGCCGCTTGTGTGTACAGCGCCAACGAAGCATCGCGCACTTCATTGGCCCGCGCCTCACCCAATAATTTTGCGGCCTGCTCAAAAGAAATGTTTTCATCGTGCTCACCCGCCGCTGCTTTGGTAGAGGGAGTAAACAAAGCTTGCGGTAATTTTTGCGATTGCTGCATCCCTGCGGGCAATGCCACACCGCACACGCCACCGGTTTTTTGATAATCCTTCCACGCTGATCCGGCCAGATAGCCGCGCACAATCGCCTCTATCGGCAAGGGTTGCAGGCGTTTCACCACAAACGCACGCCCCGCTACCTGCGCGCGATCTGCCTCAGTTTTCACGACTGATTCCGGCGCAATCCCCGACAGATGATTGGGGATAATGTGCTGCAATTTAGCAAACCAAAAGTTGGACATGGCCGTCAGCACGCGCCCTTTGCCCGGCACAGCGGTGGGCAAAATAACATCGAAGGCAGATAGCCGATCAGTTTGTACAATCAACAAATGTTGCGCGTCGATCGCATAAATATCGCGCACCTTGCCGCGATGCAGCAAGGGTAGGCTGGTCAAATTGGATTCATGCAGCGGCACAATAATTACGCGCCTTTGTGATAGCTGACCACTCGTTCAACTTCGTTTTTAGAACCCAAAATAACGGGCACGCGCTGATGCAAACCAGTGGGTTTTAAGTCCATGATGCGTCCGCGCCCAGTAGAGGCTAGGCCGCCTGCCTGTTCGATAATAAACGACATGGGGTTAGCTTCATACAACAAACGCAGCTTGCCTGCCTTGCCCACTTCTTTGGTATCAAACGGGTACATAAAAATGCCGCCGCGCACCAAAATGCGGTGCACTTCCGCCACCATAGACGCGACCCAACGCATGTTGAAATTTTTCTCGCGGCCACCCGCAGACTTACCTTTCACACACTCGTCAATGTAACGCTGCACGGGGGCTTCCCAGAAACGCTGGTTGGATGCGTTGATGGCAAACTCTTGCGTATCCGCAGGGACGGTCATGTTGGGGTGGGTCAAGAAAAATTCGCCCACGCTGCTGTCCAAGGTAAAGCCATTCACGCCATTGCCGGTGGTCAACACCATCATGGTGGCTGGGCCGTACAAAGCATAACCCGCGCAAATTTGCCGGGTGCCAGGCTGAAGGAAATCTTCAGCGGTAGGATTGATCACGCCGGCTGGGCAGCGCAAAATTGAAAAAATTGTGCCCACAGAAATGTTCACATCTATGTTGGATGAACCATCCAGCGGATCAAACGACACCAAGTATTTGCCCTTAGGATATTGCGCGGGAATCGGGTAAATATCATCCATTTCCTCCGAGGCCAAGGCCGCGTAATGTCCGCTCCATTCGGTCGCTTCGATGAAAATATCATTGGTGATGACATCCAATTTTTTTTGCGTTTCACCCTGCACGTTCTCACTGCCCGCGCTGCCCAACACGCCAATCAAACCGCCCTTGTTGACGTTGTAAGCGATTTTTTTACAAGCGATAATAATATCGCCCAGCAACCCGGTTAAGTCGTCTCCGGTTGGATTATGTCTTTGTTCTTCGATCAGAAACTGCCCTAAATTTTTGCTCATGTTCTTTCCTCTGCTATTAATATTAATTACGATTGGCGTTCAGGATTAATTATTCAACTCGGCATTTTACAGGTTTTTGCACACTCGCTCGTAGCCGTGTCAGCAAGAAAATTTTCCCGCTGCAAATTTACCTCGCCGCAATCGCGTCCGCACACTCCGCGATTAGCTCTGTGCCGCGATAAACCAGCCCGCTGTATAGCTGCACCAGTGACGCGCCTGCGTCAATTTTTTCGGCGGCATCTGCGCCATGCAAAATGCCGCCCACGCCGATAATGGGAATCGCGCCTTGTAGTGCCGCCGCGAGTTGCCGCACCACCGTCGTCGATTTTTCGCGCAGCGGCGCGCCGCTTAAGCCGCCCGTTTCAGCATGATGCGGCAAATGTTCAACGCCCACTCGCGACAGCGTGGTGTTCGTCGCAATCACGCCATCAATGCGGTGATGCAGCAATAGCGCGGCGATTTGTTCAATCTGTTCACCCTCTAAATCTGGCGCGATTTTAAGCGCCAGCGGCACATATTTTCCGTGCTGCTCGGCTAATTTTTGCTGCTGGGCTTTAAGCTGTGTGAGCAGATCATCTAACTGGTTACCGCCCTGTAGCTGGCGTAAATCGCGGGTATTGGGCGAGGAGATGTTAATTGTGACATAGCTGGCATGGGCATACACGCCACGCAAACATTGCAGGTAATCCTCTGCTGCCCGCTCAATCGGCGTATCAAAATTTTTGCCTATGTTGATGCCGAGAATTGCGCCCGGCGTGTTGGCGAAACGTGAACGCTGCACATTGGCAATGAGCGCGTCCAATCCTCCATTATTAAACCCCATGCGGTTAATAATGGCCTGTGCGGTAGCCAAGCGAAACATGCGCGGCTGAGGATTACCGGGCTGAGTACGCGGCGTGACCGTGCCGATTTCTATAAAGCCAAAGCCCAAGGCCGCCAGCGCGTCTATGTACTCGCCATTTTTATCCAGCCCCGCCGCCAGTCCCACGCGATTAGGGAAAGTCAGCCCCATTGCAGTGTATGGATTATTTTGGGGGCGTTTGCACAGCAGCGGTAACAAGCCTGCGCGATGCGCCATCTGCAAGCTGCTTAAGGTAAGGTGGTGCGCGGTTTCAGGAGCTAATGAAAAAAGCAGTGGGCGAAGTAGGAGGTACATCAACAATCTTTCTTTAAATAAGGGCATCTCTAAAAGTCCAACTTCCGTTGCCATACTGTGTTGCTTGCAAAAAATAATTCCTCACATATAAAACATATGCGTCGTCATTATTTTTTGCTCGCGCCTTGTCTGGCTTAGGAATTTGAACTTTTAAAGTTACCCATAATTCCAATTACAGGGTGCTACAAATTATTTAATCGGCGTTTCCTTAGTCTTACTGTGTCAGAAATCGCTCAAGGGATGCAGCGCAAGGCGAAGCTTGGCGAGGAAGCGGAGTTGACTCAGGTGTCTGCCGCTTCGCGCCCCCGCATTCCGAGCCGAGATTTAACTTGGCCAAAATGTGATATTGCAGCTCGCCCTTTAGCGGTTTAATGACACAGTCAGATTAGGGAGTGCTTGCCATTTACCCTGCACCAAACCTTGCAGCGGTTGAAAATTTTTCTTATAAGCCATTTTTGGGCTGTTCTCAACCCAATAACCCAGATACAAATAATCTAATTTCAGTTTTCGGCACAGCTCAATTTGCCACAACACGTTGTACACGCCAAAGCGTGCTTGCGGCACGTCCGGCTCATAAAATGTATACACCGCAGACAGGCTATCTTCCAGCACATCAATAATACTCACCATCCGCAGCACATCGTTTTCGCGAAATTCCACCAGCGTGGTGTTGGCATGGCTCTGCAATAAAAAATTTTGATACTGCTGACGACTGTCATTTTTCATATTGCCGCTGGCGTGGCGAATACTTTGGTAGCGTTGATACAATTCAAAATATTCTTCTTTATCGTCCAAGCCGTGCAGCGATATTTTCAGCGTACGGTGACGCTGCCAAGCGCGCCGTTGCGTGCGGCTGGGGACAAAACCCGCCACCTCAACCCGCACCGGCGTACAAGCTTGGCAGGCATCACACTTGGGTCGATAGACCACTCCCCCGCTGCGGCGAAAGCCTTGCTGCATAAGCTGCACGAACACAGCGGGCGTAATTAAAAAATTAGGCGCGGCCACTTGCGAGCGCGCTGATCGCTCCGGCAAATAGGCGCAGGTATAGGGCGTGGTCAGATAAAGTTTCAGCTCTGACAAGCCAATGTTATCTAATAAGTTCATCGTCAAACCGCCATTTCCCCGACCACGAATTTTTAACCGCCAATGAATTTCCAACCGAAGGTGCAGCGTAGTTTACCAACTCCTGCAGGCGTTGCATAAATTCTGCACGCGGAATTTCGTGCGCGCCTAGCGAGGCCAAATGCGGCGTATTCATCTGGCAATCAATCATGCCGAAATGCCACCGCTGCAATTGCGCGGCCAGATGCGCCAGCGCGATTTTAGAAGCATCGCGCGCGATGCTAAACATAGACTCGCCATAAAACATGCGCCCGATGCCCACGCCATACAAGCCGCCCGCCAACTTGCCGTCCACCCAAGTTTCCACCGAATGCGCGATGCCCATGTGATGCAATTGTAAATAAGCCCGAATCATTTCCTCGTGTATCCACGTGCCGGCCTGCCCGAGACGCGGCTGTGCGCAGGCGCGCATCACCGCTTCAAACGCGCTATCGGTGCGAATTTCATAATGCGTGCTGTGCAGCGTTTTACGTAGCGATTTAGAAATTTTAAACGCGGCGGGCAGCAGAATCATGCGCGGATCTGGGCTCCACCACAAAATCGGCTGCCCCTCGTTGAACCACGGAAAAATACCCCGTTGATAAGCGGCCAGTAACCGTTCCACACTCAAGCTGCCGCCCGCCGCCAGCAAGCCATCTTGCGCCCGCGTGACGGGGGGAAAAGGCGTGTCATCGTGCAACCATGTAATCATTATTCCGAACCCTAATCAAAACCGCGCATCAAGTATTTTAGTGTAATATACCCCGCAGAGGGTCTGGTTTGTTGCATCTCCGCCTGTTTCAATATCTTTTAGCCACACACCTTTTCAGAAGGGGAATAATTTGGGATTCTTCGATAAAAAATCAGATCATCCATTAGCAGACATAAAATCTGTGCAGCAAATGATGCAGGATCTGCCAAAAAATGACGCGCTAAAAGCCCTGCAAGAAATCTCCGACTGGCTAGAGTCTGCAAATAGTTTTGCCGATTTTCGCGCCGATCACCGCTGGGAAATCGTGCGGTTATTAGATGACTCGGCGCGTCCGCACGCCAACAAATTAGTGCGCGAATATTATGCTGCAAACGCGCCTTCCGCTTTTCAAGAAAGCCGTTTGTGGACAGCACTTAGCACTTTTTATTCCCACACTTTGCAAGCCTATCACGGGCTGCTTAGCGCATATCGCAGCAACGACAAAGGCGCGGCTGCACTTAAACCACATCTACCTTTGATTGCAATTCGCGGCATCCTAGCGTTGATGGGAAAACTAAAATGCACCGCCTCACACTACGAAAAGGTTGACCCCGCACTCTGGCAACAATTGGCCGCATTCTACGCCCACGCCGAGGCGCAGCAATACACCGATACCGCCATCAAACCCTATGCCGATTCACTTGGCGAAACCACTGTACGACGCAGGCTGCTGGTGACCATCATGTGGTTCGCGCCCATCTTTAGCAGGCTTAGCCCAGCACGCATGCACATTGCCGATCAGCTCACCGAATTTTGGGGCGCGCAATTTACCCTCACCACACAAATGACCGCAGGCAGCGTGTTTTATTTTGATCTGGCGCAGCCCACCATGCCCAATCGCGTCACCGCGGAATCTCCCACGCGCGGCAGCACACGCTTTATTGGCGCGGGGGACGTTGAGCGGCAGATAGAAACCTTATTCAAATCGCTCGAAAAAGAAGTTGTCCCCGAAGAGCTTTTACTCGGTGCAATTTACCCGGCAGAGGGCGTAATTGAAGTGGTGCGTACCCTGGCCAACCATTGGATCAACCCGCCCCCTGTGCGACGCAATACGCGGCATCAAGTTAAAGTTAAGTTGGGCGTGGTGCGGGGATTTTCTGGGATCGTAACGCATGTTGCGGCAGACAACGTTTCCTCAGAAACCTCGTGGGAG
>JANONT010000303.1:0-1847 GCA_031420955.1 Candidatus Nitrotoga sp.
TTGATCGACGAAAAATATCGCGGCATACGCCCCGCCCCCGGCTATCCGGCCTGCCCGGATCACACCGAAAAAGCCGGATTGTTTGATCTGCTGGATGCACCGCGTCGCGCGAGCATTACGTTGACCGAAAGCTTTGCGATGCTGCCGACCGCTGCGGTGAGCGGATTTTATTTCTCGCACCCGCAAGCGCAATATTTTGCCAGTGCGAAAATCGATAAAGACCAGGTGGAAGATTACGCCAGGCGTAAAGGTTGGACGCTGGAAGAGGCGGAGCGATGGTTAGCGCCGGTATTGAATTACGATAATTAAAAAGGAGCGGGCATCAATGAAGCGACGTGTTGCTGTACCACTAAATTCTGTACCGCTGGCATTAATTTTAATGGCTAGTATTTTTGTAACCACGGCTTGTACTGAAAAAGCCGTAATTAAAATGGAGAGTAACAACATGAGTGAATTAATTAAAACCGATGTAAAGCAGGGTGACGGCGCGGTAGCAGTGGCCGGGCAAAGTGTGAGTGTGCATTACACCGGCTGGTTGTACGATGCCGCAGCGGCAGAGAATAAAGGCAAAAAATTTGATAGCTCGCGTGATCGCAATGAACCATTTGAATTTCCTCTCGGCGCAGGTCATGTCATCAAGGGTTGGGATCAAGGCGTAGAGGGTATGCTGGTAGGCGGGCAACGCACACTGATTATTCCGCCTGCACTGGGCTATGGTACGCGCGGTGCGGGCGGGGTCATTCCGCCGAATGCGACGCTGGTGTTTGATGTAGAGCTGCTGAAAGTACGTTAAATTTTATAGCAGTGATGCACATACATATTTTAGGGATCTGCGGCACCTTCATGGGCGGCATCGCGGTGCTGGCCAAGCAGGCGGGCTATCGCGTTACCGGCTGTGATGCCAATGTTTATCCGCCGATGAGCACGCAGCTAGCGGCGCAAGGCATCGAGCTTATTGAAGGTTTTGATCCGCGGCAATTAGAATTAGCAGCGGATATTTACGTCATCGGCAATGTGGTGTCGCGCGGCAATCCGTTGATGGAAGCAATTTTAAATCGCAATTTGCCGTACATCTCCGGGCCGCAATGGCTCTCGCAAAACTTGCTGCAAGATAAGTGGGTGTTGGCCGTGGCGGGCACGCATGGCAAAACGACCACCGCTTCAATGTTGGCGTGGATATTGGAATACGCTGGGATGCAGCCGGGATTTTTGATCGGTGGCGTGCCACAAAATTTTGGCGTATCGGCACGATTAAGCCCACGCTTACCAAACAGTGAAGCACTTATGCTTGCTCCCCCACCCCAACCCTCCCCCGATGGGAGAGGGAGTTCACCTTTTTTTGTCATTGAAGCCGACGAATACGACACCGCGTTTTTCGACAAGCGTTCCAAGTTTGTGCACTACCACCCGCGCACCGCTGTATTCAATAATCTTGAATTCGATCATGCCGATATTTTTGCGGATTTAGCCGCCATCGAAACACAGTTTCATCACTTAGTACGCACTATTCCAACGCAAGGGTTGCTGGTCAGCAATGGCCGCGAAGCTTCCTTACAACGGGTGATCGAGCGCGGTTGTTGGACACCTGTTGAACAATTTGGTGGAGCATTGGGAGAACATTTTGGCAGCGCGCAAGGTTGGAATATAGACCACGCTAACCTCGTCACTTTTAATGGCGCAGCGCAAGGCACGCTGCACTGGGATTTACTCGGCGAACATAATCGGATGAATGCACTGGCTGCCATCGCCGCCGCGCGGCACGTGGGCGTGCCAGTCAAACATAGCTTGGACGCGCTAACCGAATTCAAAAATGTTAAACGACGTATGGAAGTGCGCGGGAAGGTGAA
>JANONT010000304.1:0-7083 GCA_031420955.1 Candidatus Nitrotoga sp.
GGCAAGTAAGAGGGGGGCATTCATGAGTATTTATAATCTGGGAATTTTTGCGGACAGTATGGCATTTTTTATCCCGCGTCAAGACATTGCCTTCCGCCAATACATATCGCATGGATGGGCGCGCTCGCCAAACTCAAAGCGATATTGAGTAAGTGGTTATCCCCATAGGCCGCGGTGATAGTAGCGACCGAGCGGCTGCAAATTGATGATAGTGTAAAATGTGCCGGCGGTTGACACATCGCGCGCGGTTTTAATGTCTATATGCCCGATCATTTTTATTACGTAATCGGAATAAATGTTTATGCGGAAATCTCAATTACGGCAAGAGCGCAGTACCCTAGATTTGAAAATAGCCGCACTGTTGCGGTCACTCGCGCCGTTGCCAACAAGCTCTGCGGGTCATGTGGCCAAGCCGGTTGCGGGCGTGTTTGATGCATCTGGATTGAATGCGTCCACCGAGGACGTATCCGCCTTGGTTGAAGTGTTAACCATGCTGATGATTGATAAAACGCTTGCACAGCAAGAGTTGGAATGTGCCGAGGAGCGATTGAACCTAGCGTTGGCCGGATCGGCATTGGCCATGTGGGAGATTGATGTCGCCACCGGAACGATCAGGGGTGATTTGGGCTGGCAAAAAATTCTCGGGGGCAGTGCTGATGTAATCGACCCCACTTCCTTGGCACTTAAAGATCTGGTGCATCCAGACGACCACGCCACTTCGCAGCACGCTTTGATCAAGGCACTAAAAGGGGATGATCCGTATTTTCATGTCGAGCAAAGATTACGCAGGCATGATGGTGTGTGGGTGTGGGTGAACACGCACGGCATGGTGACCGAGCGCGACGCACAGGGGCACGCGCTGAAGTTGTTGGGGACGAGCCGTGCAATTACCGCGCGCAAAAAAGTGGAGCAGGCACTCATCGTGGCTAAAAATGTGGCGGAGGAAGCCAGTGCTGCGAAAGATACCTTTCTCGCTGCAATGAGCCATGAAATTCGTACGCCGCTAAACGGCTTGTTGGGCATGCTGGATTTGTTGAGCCTGACGAAGCTGGATCAAGAGCAAAGCCAAACGTTAGAAATTGCGCGGACTTCGGGGCGCGACATGGGGCGCATTATTAATGATGTGCTCGATCATGCCAAGATTGAGGCGGGCAAGCTGGCATTGTTGCCGGAAGCCTTGTCCATCGAACAATTGCTGGAGCGGGTGGTATACGCTTATTACCACGCAGCGCGGGCTAAAAATATTGAGTTGCGTATGGTGGTCGATCCGCGTATCAGCGAAAGTTTGTTGGCTGATTTACTGCGCTTGCAGCAAATATTGGGAAATTTTGTCAGCAACGCGATTAAATTTACCGAGCAGGGTTATGTGGAAGTGCGCGCCGAGTTGCTGGGGCACGCGGACTACGCCGAGACCCTACGTTTGTCGGTGCAAGACACGGGCATTGGTATTTCGCTCGACGCGCAGCAAAAACTATTTCAACCGTTTGAGCAGGCCAGCGTTGCTACGGCGCGGCTGTATGGCGGCACAGGTTTGGGGCTATTTATTTGCCGTCGCCTAGTGAATATGATGAACGGGAGCATTGCCTTACAAAGCACATTGGGGATCGGCACCACCGTGAGCGTGACGCTCACGCTGCCTGTGACCGATGCGACCCCGGCCCACCTAGAAATGCGCCGCACGCAGCGCAGTGCGCGCTTGCTGGTTTCCCCAGTTGCTACTTCGCCTGCCGATGCACCGTTGGTGTTGGCGGTGGACGACCACCCCACCAACCGCCTGTTGCTGCAAAGCCAATTGGAAGTGCTGGGCATGCATAGCCATGTCGCAGCGGATGGGCAGGAGGCACTGACGATGTGGCAGCGTGCCCCACGCGGTGAATATGCCTGCGTGATTACGGACTGCAATATGCCAGTCATGGATGGCTATGCGCTAACGCGCGCCATCCGCGAAATTGAGCAACAAGAAGGTCTGGCGCGCACCCCGATCATCGCGTGGACGGCGAATGCATTTGCTGAGGCGGTCTCGCAATGCAGCGTGGCGGGCATGGATGAGGTGCTGGTCAAGCCTTCTGACCTGGTTAAACTTAAGGCGATGTTAGAGAAATTTCTGCCCGCCGCAGCGGCGCAATTAACCAGCAGCCAAGCCCCGCAGCAGGCACTTGCAAATAATGTCACGCCAGATAAGTCGCATGAGGCTGAAGCGGCTAAAACAGACGTCACCAAAACAGAAATAATAGATCGCAGTGTTTTAAGCGAAGCGATGGGCGGCAACGAAACCATGGTATTGGAATTGCTTCGTAGCTTTCGTAACGGGTTACCCAAGCGGGTGGACGCATTAAATGCGGCCTTGTCTACGGGAAATTTATCCGCTATTCAAGCGGCAGGACATCAGTTTAAGGGCGCGGCAGCAATGATAGGTGCGGCCAAGCTAACCGCTATTTGCCAACAAATTGAAGCGGCGGCTAGGGCGGGTGATGCGCCGTCTTTGGCGGTATTGCAAACTACTTTTACAGATGAAGTGGCGCGTGTGCACGCATATTTAATGCAACTTTAAGTAAATGGCCGAGCAAGGGATATGTCTTTACGCTAAATTATTTTTCGGCTCGAGCGTTGCGCGTAGACAGGGTAGAAAAATCTCTTTCAGACACTGGGTGCAGCTCCCGCTAACAAGCGGCGGATACGGAGCGGGGGGGTGAACGCACGCTTTGCTAATAGGCTATTTAAGGGTATGAAAAATTCCTTAAGAAAAATGCTAGCCCGCTGAATTTTAAGCTGCGATACAATGCGCGCTGGTCGCACATGCACAGTCAGCCAATAAAAAATACGCATGAGGGAAACGTAATGCCCGGAGTAAACAATTTGATCGTATTAGTAGTTGAAGATGATGACTTTCAACGCCTGACTTTAGTGCAAATGTTGCGCGTCCTCGGCGTGCAAGAGGTGTTGGAAGCGGGCGACGGGCAGCAAGCGTTGGCTCTACTCAGTAGTCTGTCACCGCTTATCTCCGTGGTAATTTGCGATCTGGAAATGCCCAATATGGATGGCATGGAGCTGCTCCGACATGCGGGGCAGGCGCACAACCCGGCCTCAGTCATTATCAGCAGTAGCAAAGATCAATCGTTGCTTGATTCGGTAGGCGTGATGGCGCGCGCTTACGGTATTAATCTGCTGGGGGTGATTAAAAAACCCGCCACACTCAAGAATCTCGGCAGCCTGTTAGATCGCCATGTTCCGCTCAAACGCAAAGATGTGAACGCGTTAAAATTTACACTGAGCGAAGTGTTGCAGGGGGTGAGCGACAAGCAGTTTGAACCCTTCTTTCAACCCAAGCTGGATAGCAAAACCGAAAAGTTGTTGGGTGCGGAAGTATTGGCGCGCTGGTATCACCCCGAACATGGGCTTGTTTATCCCTATGCCTTTATTCCCCAGCTTGAAAAAGATGACCATATTATTGGTCTGACCATGTTGCTGCTGGAGAAAGCGGCAGCAGCTTGTCGCACTTGGCGCGAGCGTGGTTTAGATTTAACCGTATCGGTTAACATCTCACTGGCCTCGCTCAACGACACCAGTATTGCCAATCAGATCACCGATGTGGTGCGGCTGGCGGGGCTTGATCCGCGCCACATGATTTTGGAAATCACCGAAACCATGATTATGCAAGAGGTGGGGCCCGCGCTAGAAAACTTGGCGCGCTTGCGTATGCGCGGCTTTGGGCTGTCGGTGGATGACTACGGCACGGGCTACTCTGGTTTGCAGCAGCTGATGCGCGTACCGTTTACCGAACTTAAAATTGACCAGGGTTTTGTCACTGACTGCTCGACCAATGCCGCTTCAAGGACGGTGGTTGAGTCCAGCATCGCCATGGCGCGTCGCTTGGGGTTAAAGACCGTGGCCGAGGGCGTGGAAGGGCAGGCAGAATGGGATATATTGAAAGCTGCAGGCTGTGACATGGTGCAAGGCTATTTTATTGCCAAACCCATGGATAACCTGATGTTCCTTAATTTCTGGACTGCCAACAACGCAAATGGAAATGGGAACAGCAATGGCAAATGAAGCAACACTTTTAGTCTCGCACGTTGGCTTATCTTCCATCCAAGAAACCGTATTCAGGTCCATGCTGGCCGTGCTGCAAGGTAAGACAACCGCACGTTGGGAATATTCGGAGGCCGCAGCGCCCGGGATATTGATCGTTAATCCCGCTACCCCGCAGGGTGCGGAGGCACTGAAAAATCGTGCACCCAATTCTCAGCGCATTATCGCAGTATTGATCGAAGATGATTCCCAAGTTATCGCTTTGCCACCGGAAGCTATTCGGCTCGATGCGCCTTTGCGTGTAATGAACACACTGGATGTGTTGAATGCGGTAACCGCAAGGCTCACAGCAAGCGGCGGCAACAGCTCCCCCACTGTCATTAACCTACCGCAAATGCAAGCCGCTCCCAGTGCTTTCACCTTAGCTTTGCGCGAAATTTCGGGTTATTCCAGTGGGGGTATTCCAATGGGGGTATTCACCATTAAATCCAGTGCGGGCGATCTGTATTTTTGGGCGGATGAAAAAAGAGTATTTGTCCCGGTTGAATTTGTGGATTACGCCCAGCTCCATCAGTTGACGGGGCTTAAAGCGGCTCCCGTTACGCATGGCGATGCGGCAGTCGAGCAGGCTTGGGCGTTGGCTAAGCCATGGTCGGGTTTGTTGTGGCAGGCAGGCTTGCTGGCGGGCCAAGGTAATTTATTGCCGTGGTTAAGTGGGGATTGCACCTATAAGCTACGTCGTTGGCCAGACGCTTCATTGCTCGCCAGCCGCCCCGCTTTTGTGCGGCTATCCGCGCACTTTGCCCGATCCAAAGAATGGGTCACCCCCGCCTCGGTGGCGCAAACAACGAGCGCGAAGGCGGGCGACGTGGCGGACTTTATCAACGCTTGCAGCCTGTGCGGGTATCTTATTGAGGGTGAGCGTGTTATTGCGGCTCCCTCGCCTGCCCCTGTTGTTATGAGCGAAGAGAAAAAATCATTATTTGGCAGAATCCGCGCTACATTGGGTTTGTAGAGGGTACCTCTAAAAATTCAAATTACTGATGGAACAACTAGCCATTCCACTAGGCCGCCAAAAGACGGCAGCCAAGTGGCTGGTTATAAGCCAGACAAGGCGCGAATAAAAAATTGCGACGACGCATATGTTTGATATGTTAGAAGTAATTTTTTATCAGTAACACAGTATGGCGACGGAAGTTGAATTTTTAGAGATGCCCTAGAGATCAAAATTTAGAAATGGGAAGGTACAAACGTGGCGGAATATAAAATTCTTATCACCGGCCCGATGGGCGCAGGCAAGTCTACGGCTATCGGTGCGGTGAGCGAAATTGGCGTGGTCAGTACGGATGTCAAAAATTCAGACCTCGCGCAAAGTCAAAAAGCAACGACCACGGTGGCGATGGATTACGGCCAAATCTCCCTCGGTAACGGCGATCAGTTGCGAATTTACGGTACACCAGGGCAGGAACGTTTCGACTTTATGTGGAGCATTTTATCGCGTGGGGCGTTGGGATTGATTATCCTGCTTGATTCTGCACGTCCACAGCCGCTGGCAGATTTGAATAAATTTCTCGATGGCTTCGCGCCTTTAATTAAAGAAACTGGGGCGGTTGTCGGAGTGAGCAATAAACCCGGCGGCCCCAGCATTGATGCTTATTATGAGGTCTTGGTGGCGCGCGACATGATGCTGCCGCTGTTTGAAGTTGATGTGCGCAAAAAAGAAGACGTATTGTTAATGGTAGATGCATTGTTAAGTGTATTGGAGATAAGATAATAATGGATGCGAATAACAGCAAAATGGTTGCAGCAGTGTGCCAAGCCGCATTGGACAAGCTTCATGCAGATAATACGGGCATCCTCGCCGCGCTGATTGCCAGTGCAGATGGCTTTAATTTAGCCGCCATTAGAAGTGATATTTCAGATGAGCGTCTTGCGGCTATGACCAGTGCCATGCACGCGTTGGGCGAGCAAATCGTCAAAGAAGTTGATCTGCAAAAGTGCCACAACGTAATGATCGAAGCAGCGGTGGGTAAGGTGCTGATGCTTAATATACCTGGCTCTAAAGATGGCTTGATTATGACGGCTGTTGCCAATGAGGCAATGGTGTTCGGCAGCTTGTTGTTTGCGTGCAGGCAATGTGCTGCACAAATCGGAGAAAAGCTGGCGGTTGCTTATTAGGCGCGCATTCTTGTGCAATGGAACATCCCTATTGCTTGAGCACTCATTACTAGCAGGACTATTGCGAAGTGGTAATCAAGAATTATGCTGATTGTAATTTACAGCGCACGATAGTGCCGCTATACTTCGCAAATGGAGCTGGCGAAATATATCCGATCTACCATAGGCGTTACACAAGCCTCATTTGCAAAAGAGTTGGGGGTGTCTCAAGGGCTTGTTTGGCAATGGTTAAATGGCCGCACAAAAATTACGCCGGAACGTGCGAAACAAATCGAGCAGGTCACACAAGGTGCAGTAACGAGGCACGATATATGGCCGGATTTGTTTGATGCGCCGACTGTAAAAAATAAGCCGCCAGGAAAAAATAAGCCGCCCCGCAAAAACAAGCAGGCGGATAGAAGTAATGGTTCAGTAGCTGTAAAAAATAATGTCATTCCTCACGAAACCAATAACGGACGTACTTTAACTAAAGGAGAAAGTAGCATGGCAAATACCAATGATAGTTTGGCAGAAATAATGAAAATAGATGGCGCGGTCGGGACTTGCTTGGTAGATATTGCCAGCGGCATGGTGCTGGGCAAAATAGGCGGCGGTGGCGTGGATTTAGATTTGGCAGGCGCGGGGAACACCGAAGTTGTGCGTTCTAAACTTAAGGTGATGTCTGCACTGGGTCTCAAGGATGGCTTGGAAGATATTTTGATCACCCTTGGCAGCCAGTTTCATTTGATTCGTTTGCACAAAAATGTTTTGTTTGTGTACGTGATTCTGGATAAGAGCAAAGCCAACCTAGCGATGGCGCGGCATAAATTATCAGAAATCGAAAAAGCATTGAGCGTTTAAATACGAGCAAGCACTCGGCTCTAAAGCCTGCATTGC
>JANONT010000305.1:0-6963 GCA_031420955.1 Candidatus Nitrotoga sp.
CGGGCTTATTTGCCCAAGCAACCGTTCGGGTTATCATCGAAAAATCGGCACGACGCTCCGCGCGCTCCCACGGGCTTGGTGTCCCCAGGGGCAATCGAGCTGCCGTGCCGGACCAGACAGCATTAACCGACAAAAATCAAACCCTGTCTAGCAAAACGAAATATACAAGGGACAGAGGGTGAGGGAACAATCTGGCGTTGTTAAATTGGAAATGGAATTTTGTAATGATCCCCATTCAATTTAGCGCACTAAAGCGGCATTGATTTAAGTTTGTTCTGGGTGCTGTAAATTGCATAATTTGCGGTGTTTAAAATGTGACTTTTTGACAGGTGATAATTTTGATTAAACCGACCGATGTTGCCTCTCCCACCGCGCCTAACAAAGAATCTTCCCCTTGGTCCGCGCTTATCCGAGATTTGCTCAAGCAACTGGAAATCCCGCATAAAGGCATTACGCTTTCGCGCAAAAAAGAGGGCGTGGAAACGGTGCTTACCAAGTTTGCGAATAAACCGGATGAGCTGCACGAAAAGTTGCGTGGCTTAATACGCTCTTGGTCGAGTGCGCCTACTTCTTCTGCCGCGTCCACCGCCGCTGTTGCCCCCGCCGTGCACGTGGCTGCTATTGCGCCTATTTTGGAGCCCGCCCCATCTGGTACGACTGACCTTGTGGCGGCTGCCAGTGCGTTGAACGTCACCTTAACGGGGGCTGAAACAGACATCAATTTATCCGCACAGTTGCGCGAATTGCTGGCGCAAACATTAGAAAGCTTGCTGCATTCACAGCCCGAATTTACGGGCGAAATTCAGGTTTTGGTGCAGCAGGTGCGCGCCACCCTCAGCCCCGATCAGCTTACCCGGTTGGCGAAACAGTTGCGCCAATTTTGGCTCAAGCTGGAGCTGCGCGGCGGGGACAATCTCAAAATTCAAGAAGGCTTGTTGCGCCTGCTGCGTCTGTTGGTCGGTAACGTCGGGGATTTGGTGGCGGAAGATGAATGGTTGCACGGCCAGATTGCCGCATTAAAAGAAATTATTGATCAGCCGCCGGACAAACGCATGATTGCCGATGCAGAGCGGAACTTACGCGATGCGGTAATCAAGCAGGGCTTGCTCAAGCACAGTTTGACGGATGCTAAATCCACGCTAAAAAGCTTGATGACCACCTTTATTGATCGCCTGGGGGAGTTAACTGAGAGCACCAGCGAATACCATACCAAAATTGATAACTACAGTACTCAAATTGGCGGCACGGATAATTTAACCGAGCTGAGCCACATCTTGAACGACATCATGTATGACACGCAGGTGATACAGGCCAGCGCGTTGCGCTCGCACGAAGAATTGCTGCACACACGCAAACAAGCGCACGATGCCGAAGAGCGTGTTCATGCGTTGGAGCATGAGTTGGGGCAGGTCAGCGAATTGGTCTATCAAGACCAACTTACGGGCGCGCTTAATCGGCGCGGTTTAGACGAGTTGTTGGCCCGTGAAACCAATCGCGCGGATCGCCAGCAATCCCCTTTAAGTGTCGCGCTGTTGGATATTGATAATTTTAAACAGTTGAACGACAACCTCGGTCACCAGGCGGGCGACCAGGCTTTGATCCACATCACTAAAATTATCAGGGAAACCTTACGTCCCACGGATGCGGTTGCCCGTTATGGCGGCGAAGAATTTTTAATTATTTTGGCCGACACCAAGTTGAATGATGCGGTAGACATCATCACTCGTTTACAACGCGAGCTGACCAAGAAGTTTTTCTTGCATGAGAATAATCGACTACTTATCACCTTCAGCGCGGGTATCGCCCTGCGTCATTATCAAGAAGACGCAGCAGAAGTGGTGCGGCGTGCCGATACTGCGATGTATCAGGTTAAAAAATCGGGCAAGAATCGCGTGCTGGCAGCGGAGTAGTTTGATCACAAATTATTCTATGCCCCGTCTTTTGCACAAGGAATGCAGCGCAAGGCAAGTTGCAGCGAGAAAGCAGGGCTGACTTCAATGCCTGCCGCTTCGTGTCCCCCCGTTCCGCGTTGGATTAACGTTGCCAGAAGTGAATGTGTGGCTCGCCCTTCAGCGGTGTGTGACACGTAAGATTAAAGTTTTCCAATCCCTACCCGATAACTTGGCTTAACAGCGGTTGATTCCTCCCTTACTAGGGCAACCAAAGTGAAGGGCAACAGTGCCCCAGCAAGCTAACCAAGCAAGTCAACCAAGTTAAAGGAGAATTAAAATGCCTCAATTTATTAACACCAATATCGCGTCGCTTAATTCACAGCGCAATTTGAATCAATCACAAAGCGCGTTAGCGACTTCTCTACAACGGCTGTCTTCCGGCTTGCGTATTAACAGCGCGAAGGATGACGCAGCGGGTATGGCGATTTCGGATCGCATGACTTCGCAAATTCGCGGGCTAAACCAAGCCGCACGTAATGCGAACGACGGTATTTCACTGGCGCAAACAGCCGAAGGCGCACTCAGCGAAGTTAACAACAACTTACAGCGTATCCGTGAACTGGCCATACAGTCAGCCAACTCTACCAACAGTATTTCGGATCGTGCCTCGCTCGACGCGGAAGCATCGCAGCTCATTGCAGAAATTACGCGTGTGGCCAGCCAGACCAGTTTTAACGGGTTGAATTTGTTGGACGGCACGTTCGTCAGCCAGTCGTTCCAAGTCGGGGCGAATGCCAACCAAACGATTTCGGTCAGCTCGATTGCCGATGCACGCGCCACCGGACTGGGCAGCAATACTTTGCTGGCAGCGGGTACGGTGATGGGTACAACCAAGGCCGCAGCGGCAGATTTGACGGGTGGTAACACCATTGCGGTGGAAGCGGCCTTGACCGTGACCACAGCCAATGGTGGCACAAGCGCTGCATTTGGTTACGCCGCCTTAGCGGATGCTAAAGCGATAGCCGCCGCCATTAACGCCAATGCCTCGACAGTCGGGGTGAATGCCACGGCAACCAATTCGGCCACATTAAGCGGGCTGTCTGCGGCGGGCACGGTCAGCTTCACGTTGGGCGGCACGGCCACAGCGGCCATCTCTGCCGCAGTGACTGACCCGACTGACCTGACCGCTCTGGTCGGTGCGATTAACGGCGCGGCAGGTTCCACCGGCATCACCGCCACTTTCACCAGCATGACCGCGAAAAACAGCATTACGCTGACCAGCTCGGACGGCAGCGACATCAGTATTTTGAATTACGCCAATACTTCAGCGGTCGTGGGCGATACCCTCGCTTTTTCGGGCGTAACTTTAACCGAAGGCGGCAATGATTCGTCTTTGAAAGTGGGATCAGTTTCCTTGAGCAGCAGCAAGGGTGCGATCACCTTGGCGGGGCAAAATGCAGATGTGTTTAACACGGGTACGAGCACTTTCGCATCCTTGGCTGGCATCAGCTTGGCTGGCTCGAATGGCGCGAATGCTCAGCTTGCGATTGCGGTGGTGGATGCGGCTTTGGGTCAGGTCAACGTGTCACGCGGCGATTTGGGCGCGTATCAAAACCGCTTCAGCTCGGCCATTACCAACCTGCAAACCACCGCAGAGAACGTGTCGGCTGCGCGTAGTCGGATTCAAGATGCCGATTTCGCGCAAGAGACCGCCGCGCTCACCCGTGCCCAGATTCTGCAACAAGCAGGTACGGCGATGTTGGCGCAGGCAAATTCGCTGCCCAATGGTGTGATGGCTTTATTGAGATAATTCCAATCCCTGATAGAAAGGATCACTGTGTTGGCATCGTCTTTGGCTCCTAGCCGTACTCAACTGTACTGTCTTCGTCGCCGCATCCTCGCCGCCTTGTGCTCCTTTTATCAGGAAATGGAATGCGTTAGTTGAGGTAACAACCTGGCCGAGAATTTCTCGGCTAGGGATTCACCCTAAGCGTTTCGCGTAAGAAGCGATGAGGGAAAAATGAAGGAGGGCATCATGCTCACCCAGAATATAAATGGTCAGCAAGTAAACAATGCGGCCACACAGATAAAACCTGGCAGTGCAAATGTCGCGGTTGCGGCTTTTGCCCCCGCGCAGGTATTGCAGGCCGCCGCTAAAAGTGTCGTGCCACCCGTACAGTTAGGCGTAATGGTGGATGCGGCAAACAAGGCGATGGAAAAGGTAGATTCCAATCTGGAATTCAGCATTGATGACAGCACCAACCGAACGGTGGTGAAGGTGGTGGAGTCGCGCACGGGGGAAACAATTATGCAATTTCCCACCGAAGAAATGTTGAATATTACCAAGGCCATCGACCGCATACAGCAAGGTTGGCTATTGAAAAAAACCGTTTAATAGGAGCGCGTATTATGGCAACGTCCGTTGTTAGTTCTAATCTGGATGTTAGTAGTATTGTTAGCCAGCTCATGGCGGTGGAGCGCAAACCGGTTAACGTGCTTAAGCTTAAAGAAGCCAATTTCCAGGCCAAACTGTCGGCGTTTGGTAGCATCAAGGGCGCGGTCGGCAGTTTTCAAAATGTGCTGGCGAGTTTGAGTAACGCGGCAAAATTTCAATCGCTCAAAGCCACGCCAGCAGACGGCACAGTGTTCGCCGCGTCCGCTTCATCGATTGCGGCAGCGGGGACTTATTCGCTGGAGGTGAGTAAGTTAGCGCAGGCACAAAAGTTGGTGACCACAGGCCAGGCTAGCAGTACCACCACCATCGGCAACGGCACATTGACGTTTGATTTCGGCAGCATTACCGGTGGCGCGTTAGGGGTCGATGGAAAGTACGCGGGTGCTGCTTTTACCGCCAATGGTAATGGCGCAAAAACCGTGACCATTGATACCAACAATAATTCTTTACAGGGCATACGCGATGCCATCAACGCCGCAAAGGTTGGGGTCACCGCCACTATCATCAATGACGGTGGCACTTCGCCTTATAGGCTGGCGTTGTCGTCGGATAATCTCGGTGCGAGCAACAGCATTAAAATCGGTGTGGCGGGCGATGCTGCGCTGGCGAATCTGCTGGGACACAACCCCGCCGCGACGCAAAATTTAAGCGAAACAGCCGCCGCGCAAAATGCCGAATTTAAGGTCGATGGCGTGGCCATTAGCAAGGCTTCTAATACGGTGAGCGATGTGGTTCAGGGTGTGACGTTGACCTTGCAAAAAATCACCACCAGCCCGACCAGCTTAGTGGTGGCGCGTGACACGGCCACAACTAAATCTTCCATAGAAAGTTTTGTGAAAGCGTTTAATGATTTAAATAAAGCGTTGAAAGAATCTTCCGCATACAACCCAGCCACCCAACAGGGTGCGATTTTGCAGGGCGATGCCACTATTCGCACTTTGCAAACGCAAATGCGTGCGGTGTTGAATATCCCCATTAACCATACCGATGGTGCATTGACGACGCTGTCGCAAATCGGCGTAGCGTTCCAAAAAGACGGCACCTTGGCTTTAGATAGCGCGAAGTTAAATACAGCCATCAATAATAATTTCAGCGACATTGCCAATTTATTTGCGGCAGTGGGCAAGGCTTCCGATAGCTTAGTGAATTTTGCTTCCGCCGCCAGCGGCACGCGCGCCGGCAGCTACACTGCCAACATTACCCAGCTCGCTACACAAGGCGTGTTATCTGGGAATGCTGCTGCAGGGCTGACCATTTCGGCAGGTAGTAACGACACGTTGCAAGTGACGGTGAATAATATTTTAACCACCGTTACTTTATCTGCCGCCACTTATACGGCTGCTACTTTGGCTGCGGAAGTGCAATCTAAAATAAATGGTGCGAGTGCGTTAAAGGAGGCGGGTTTGGCCGTGACCGTCACGCACAATGCGGGTGCTTTTAGCATCACCTCGAATAGT
The DNA here is from genome assembly GCA_031420955.1 of Candidatus Nitrotoga sp. Lineage (GTDB taxonomy): Bacteria > Pseudomonadota > Gammaproteobacteria > Burkholderiales > Gallionellaceae > Nitrotoga. Next base: position 5,805 of record JANONT010000305.1, read on the forward strand.
TATGGCGCATCTTCTACGGTATCGGTGGCGGGTAACGGCGCACTTAATTTGCTGGGAGCCAACCCAGCAATAACAGCCGGCGTGGATGTGGCGGGCACGCTTAACGGTCAGCCCGCAACCGGCTCAGGACAATCGCTGGTGGCAAATACAGGCGATGCGGCGGGGCTTAAAATTTTGGTGGTGGGGGGGGCGCTCGGCGTGCGGGGCAATGTTTATTACTCGCAGGGTTACGCATATACATTGAACAAATTAGCCGACAGTATTTTAGCCAACGATGGCGCATTGTCTGGCCGCACCAATGGCATCAACAGCAGCATCAAAGATATTGCCAAGCAGCGCGACACGTTAGAAGTACGCCTGGGTAATTTAGAAGCGCGTTACCGTAAACAATTTTCCGCACTAGACACCATGTTGGGCAGTATGAATCAAACCAGCACTTATTTGACGCAGCAGTTAGCTAGCTTGCAAAATCTTAAATAATCTTTTAAGACCCTTCTAAAAATAATTAATTGGAGACAACCATGAACGCTACCGCCGCACTAAAAACTTATACCAATGTCGGGTTCGAATCAAGTGTCTCAGGCGCTGATCCACATAAGCTTATTTTGATGTTGTACCAGGGCGCAATTTTGGCCATAGCCTTGGCAAAAGACCAAATACGGCGCAAAGAAACGGCGGCCAAAGGTGCGTCTATCAGCAAGGCGATTATGATTATTGACGAGGGGTTAAAAGCCAGCCTCGATAAAAATGTGGGTGGAGGGTTGGCGCAAAATCTGTCGGCTTTGTACGACTATATGAACCAGCGTTTGCTGATCGCTAATCTCAAAAATGATATTCGTGTGCTGGATGAAGTGAGCAATTTATTAACCGACCTGAGGGGCGCGTGGGAAAGCATAGGTCAAACAGCCTCACCTTTAGCGAATGTGCTTCCGATGCCTGCGCGCATGCCCGAAATGGCGGCACCACAATTTACCGCACCAAGATTTTCTGCACAGGTGGCATCCCCTCTTACGTACGGAAAAATGTAAACCATGGCCTCTACTATTGAAGATTACGAACACCTGAGCTCGCTCACCACGCAAATGCGTATCTCTGCGGCACAAGGAAAGTGGGATCAGCTTGTCGCGTTAGAAGCGCAATGTAAAGAACGTATCGCCGT
>JANONT010000306.1:0-11774 GCA_031420955.1 Candidatus Nitrotoga sp.
GATAAATCCATCGGGCATTTCACGCCCTTGGGGATGTAGCAAAACGAACCGTCTGTGAACACGGCAGAATTCAGCGCGGCATAAAAGTTGTCGCCCGTAGGCACGACCGTGCCTAAATATTTTTGCACCAACTCGGGGTGCTCATGCACCGCCTCGGACATGGAGCAAAAAATTACGCCCGCTTCGGCCAATTTATCTTTGTACGTGGTGGTTACCGACACACTGTCGAAAATTACATCCACCGCCACGCCCGCTAACGCCATGCGCTCGTGCAGCGGCACGCCGAGTTTTTCAAAGGTGCGTAGCAACTCTGGATCAACTTCATCCATGCTTTTTAATTTGGCTTTTTTCTTGGGCGCGGCGTAATAGCTAATCGCCTGGTAATCAATTTTCGGATGATGCACATTCGCCCAAGTCGGCTCTTCCATTTTGAGCCAGGCCTCGTAACATTTCAGACGAAAATCCAGCAACCATTGCGGCTCATTTTTTTTGGCCGAGATCATGCGGATGGTGTCTTCATCCAAGCCCTTAGGTGCCACATCCGACTCAATATCGGTGACAAAGCCGTGCTTGTAGGGCTGGTTGATGATGTTCTGTAAAGCTGCGCTCATTACAATTCCTTATAAAACCTGCTGCGCTCGGTATTACTGCGTTACTCGTTTGCTCAAATTGCTCATTGACATAACAGTCAACTCCGCATTCTCGCTACACTCGCGCCTTGTTCTACCATCGCTCGCGACGGTTTTTGCTGCGCTCGTTATCGTCTGTGTTGATTCCTAACGTTTCAGGCTGACACTTTTTGCATATCACTTTTTTGCACCACAACATCAGGCAGCAGATTAAAACTCTCACCACAACCGCACATGCTATCGACTTTTGGGTTATCAATTTTGAAACGCTGCCTCAAACCCTCGGTCACAAAATCAAAATTCGAGCCGTCGATGTAAGGTAGCGTCGTCTCATCCAACACAACTTTAGCGTTGAATGCCTCATACACATGGTCATCCGCGCGCACTTCATCGGCGTAATCAAACGTGTAAGCGTAGCCGGAGCAGCCCACTTTTTTCACGCCTATACGCAGTGCTAACCCCTTGCCACGCTTGGCAAGTTGGCTGCTAATTTGTTTTGCTGCACTTTCAGTAATGTTGATTGTCATGATTTCACCTCTCTCGTTTTTCTTACTATTACGCGCTAACGCTGGTTTGAGTGACGCGCTTACGCAACGTAATTTTTGCGATATTGTTCTTGGCCATTTGCTGACTGTTAATCACCTGCTGCAAACTCACGCCCGATAAATATCCATCAATTGCCACCGTCAGCCCCTCCCATAAATCGTGGGTCAAACACTGGCGACCCTCACGGCAATTGGCTTTGCCGCCGCAGCGCGTGGCATCGACTGGCTCATCCACCGCCGCAATAATATCCGCGATGGAAATTTGCGCACTGGGTCGCGCCAACGAATACCCACCACCCGGACCGCGCACCGCCACCACAATGCCACGCTTACGCAACTTGCCGAATAATTGCTCAAGGTAGGCCAAAGAAATGCCCTGCCGCTCGCTTATGCTGGCTAAGGTGACAGGGCCAGAGGTGGCTGGCGCGAGCTCATTGCCCATAGCTAAATCAATCATCGCCAAATCGATCATCGCAGTCACGGCAAAACGGCCTTTAGTGGTGAGTCGCATAATTTTCCCTTGCGATTAAACCAGATAATCCAGCAGCGGAAACACCCTCTACCCCACTAATAAGGGGAGACTGAGAGAGATTTAGAACCAATGAACTAGCTGAAATTAAATCAAGCCCAGCACCAAAATTGACGCTAAGCCGCTATCAAATAAGCGAGGGGATTTTAGAATACCCGAATGATTTAGTCAACAATCTTATTCAGATAATCAGGGTCGAATTTATCCGCTGTAGCCCGCGCCTCTCCGACATCTACGCCCATTTTTTCCAATCGTTCTAAGATGAGTGCGATGCGTTGATCGACGATGGTGCTGTGTCCCACCAAGCCGTGAATGGCTTGCGCCACGGGGTCATTTTGATTGTTGCTAATACCGTAAGCATTAAACGCGGCAGATTTTTTGGCTTCTTGCTGTAATTCTTTTTGGGCATCATCCAAAATGCGCGCAGGAATACCTGCCGCCGTCGCACCCGCTGGTACATCTTTTACTACCACCGCATTGGAGCCAATTTTTGCACCAGCACCAATAGTGATCGGCCCTAAAATTTTTGCGCCCGCACCCACCACCACACCGTCGCCCAAGGTGGGATGCCGCTTGCCTTCTTTCCACGATGTACCGCCCAGCGTCACGCCGTGGTAGAGCGTCACATCCTCGCCGATTTCAGCTGTCTCACCGATCACCACACCCATGCCATGGTCGATAAAAAATCGACGGCCTATGGTCGCACCAGGATGAATTTCAATGCCGGTAAAAAATCGTCCGATGTGCGAAATAAATCGCGCCAACCATTTAAAATTAGAACGCCATAATGAATGTGCCACGCGATGAAAAATGCGCGCATGCAAACCTGGGTAGCAAGTCAGCACCTCAAACGTGGTGCGTGCGGCGGGGTCGCGGGCGAATACGCTGGCTATATCTTCTTTTATTGTCTCAAACATTTACAGGCTACCTTTAAAATCCAAACTTCGTCGCAATACTGTGTTGCTCTCAAAAAATCCCCCCTTACATATAATCCATATGCGGCGGTGCAATTTTTTGCTCGCGCCTTGTCTTGCTTAGCATTTTGAATTTTATAGAGGCATCCTTTTCAATTACCATTTATTCACTTTTCTGCTTTAACTTGCCATGATACTTCGTCGTCAGCGTCAGAATACCACGCAATATATTCACCTCTTCTTGCTCTAAACGGGCGCGGGCATACAGCCTGCGTAGCTTGTACATGAGCTTAGTCGATTGTTTGTCGCGCAAAAAACCGATCTCCGCTAACGTTTCCTCTAGATGCTTAAAGTAGCTCGCTATTTGCTCGGCGGGCGCGGGCAACAACTCCGGCGCAGCCTGCTCGCCCAAATCTGCCGCCCCAGAGTAGGCAGCTAGGCGCAACTCATAACTGATCAACTGCACCGCCGCCGCGAGGTTAAGCGACGAGTATTCTGGATTCGCCGGAATGCACACCATAAATTGGCAACGCCCCATTTCATCATTGGTTAGCCCCGACATTTCCGTGCCAAATAATAATGCCACCGGATGCTGCGCTGCGTGTTGCATCAACATAGGCATCGCTGTACGCGGCGGGAATACCTCTTGTGAAATATCGCGCACCCGCGCCGACATGCCTGCCACTAGCACCGCGCCGTGCAGAGCCTCGTCTAAGGTGCGGCACACCACCGCATTTTTCAACACATCATCTGCGCCTGCCGCCATCGCATCGGCCTGACGATCTGGAAAACGGTGCGGATTAATTAAATATAAATGCGCCAACCCCATGGTTTTCATGGCGCGCGCAGCCGAACCGATATTGCCCGGATGCGTGGTGTGGCTTAATACAACTCGAATATTATTTAACATAGCCTTTGCTGGGTAATCATTAGTTGTTAGTGGAAGACTATTTGGTCTCTAGTCCCCAACGCACTAAAAACGAACGACTCCCCACTCTTACCTGCTTTTACATTAAAATGCGCGCTCGGAAAAATCCGACTGTTCATTAAAAGGTTATCTTTATGCATCCCATGCTCACCATCGCGGTGAAAGCCGCTCGTCGCGCCGGAAATCTAATTCACCGCGCCGCCGACAATCTTGACCACCTCACCGTGACTAAAAAATCCCACGCCGATTACGTTAGCGAAGTAGACCGCGCCGCCGAGCAGGCTATTATCAAAACCTTGCTGGATGCCTATCCCAACCATGCAATTCTAGCAGAAGAGAGCGGCGCGAGCGGCGACTCGGAGTACGTTTGGGTCATCGACCCGCTCGATGGCACCACAAATTTTCTGCACGGCTTCCAACAATACGCCGTCTCCATCGCCTTGCTGCACAACAATGTATTGACACAGGCAGTTGTCTATGACCCGACCAAAAATGATCTTTTTACCGCCAGCAGAGGACGCGGTGCTTATCTGAATGACCATCGCTTGCGTGTCAGCAAACGACGCGAATTATCTGATTGCTTAATCGGTACTGGCTTCCCCTACACTAATTTTGAACACACGGATGCCTACATGGGCATCTTGCGCGACATGATGCAAAAAACCTCGGGCTTGCGCCGTCCTGGCTCTGCCGCGCTTGATTTAGCCTACACCGCTGCAGGTCGTTACGATGGATTTTTTGAAACAGGACTCAAGCCGTGGGATATTGCTGCAGGTTGCTTGCTTATTACCGAGGCGGGCGGATTAGTGGGCGATTTACAAGGCAATGACAGCCACTTAAAAACCGGACACATCTGTGCCGGAAATTCAAAAATATTCGCACAAATGCTGCAAGTCATCGCACCACATTTAACCGAAGGGCTGAAAACGCCCAGAGGGTAAATAGACCAAGGTGGTAAATACCTAGGATATAAATACCTAGAGGGCAAATAGTCCTCACACCTTCTCCACGCAACACATTTATTACCCAATAGCTTTGGATGTTGCCCACAAGTTACACCCCGAAACCAGCTATTTGACAGGAACAAACAGGCTCAGGTATAACATGCGTGCGTTCACTGGCATTTTCGGGGTACGTAAATGCGTCTTTTTACTTTGCGTCTATAAGTTACTTTAATCTTTAGGGGACTAAATTATGAAAAAGCTCGTAACAGTATTAACTTTAATAGCAGCATTCCCAGCAGTAGCCTTGGCAGCTAACGATAACGTCGGCGGTTGCGGTGTAGGCTCAATGGTGTTCAAAGGTCAATCCGGTCTTGCTCCACAAGTGCTGGCCATAACAACCAATGGTAGCTTTGGAAATCAGACTTTCGGCATTACCAGTGGAACATTGGGCTGCACCCAAGACGGCATGGTGCGCTCTAACATGAAGTCTGCAATGTTTATCGACAATAATAAAGATCAGTTGGCACGCGACATATCAGTCGGCAGCGGTGAGACCTTGGCCGCGCTATCCCATCTGATGGGCGTGACAGCGCAAGACCAGCTCGCTTTTAACCGGCTAGCTAAAAACAACATGGCGCGTATTTTCTCTGGTGATAACGTTGCAACCGAGCAAATTATTGTTGCCTTACGCGAAGTATTGGCTTCGGACGCAGCACTTTCTCGCTATCAAACTGCGCTGTAATACATACGCAGGCTATAGATGCCCAGTGGTTTTACCACTGGGTTTTTTCTTACCAAAATTTTCAAACAGAACTCCATAGATGCGCTCGATATGCCTCATCGTATTAGCGATGCTATTGTTGCCGCAAACTCGCGCATTGGGTGCAGCGGATAACGCTTATCTTTCAGAATTAGTCGAGAAATCCCGCCAACTAAAACTCTCAGAACGACAGGAATGGCTAAAATTAGGGCATTACGTTCCTAATCTGGTTTCCAGTGACATGCATGGCTTGGTCGATAGCCCCCAGTTTTACCATGCTCCTAACGGTAAAAATAATCCTCCAGCGGAACTCGAAGCAACGCTGGCAAGTTTTTTCTCAGGCCTTGAAGAAAGTAATACGCAGCAAAACCCTCAATGCGCTTTTGTGGCGCGCTATGCCTGGCTCGCCGAGCAACTCAATTTTGATCCACAGCGGTTGCCGCGCCAAGACTGCAAGCGTTATCAGCAGTGGCGCACCGCACTCAACTCAGACAGTTTGACGTTAATCTTTGCCTCGGCCTACATCAATAGCCCGTCCTCTATGTACGGGCATCCGTTAATTAGAGTTGATGCGAAAGATCAAAACAATCAAACCCGATTACTGGCCTATGCCATTACTTTTGCCGCTATTACGGATGAAAGTAACGGACTCGCTTTTGCGGTAAATGGCCTGTTTGGTGGCTATCCTGGTGCATTTTCGATTATGCCTTACTACCTCAAAGTGCGCGAATACAGTGCGCTAGAGAATCGCGATCTATGGGAATACCAACTCAATCTAAACCCTGAAGAAATTGACCGTGTTTTGAGGCACGCATGGGAATTAGGGTCTAATCACTTTCAGTATTTTTTCTTCGATGAAAATTGCTCGTATCATTTGCTAGGTTTGCTTCAAGTTGCGCGCCCAGAATTGGATCTAACGAGTCAATTTCGTTGGTGGGCCATCCCCGCAGACACGGTAAGCGCAATCGCCAAGCAACCAAACATGATTAAGCAGGTGGTATTTCGCCCAGCCCATGCCACGGTTCTGCGCCATAGATTACAAAAATTGAACGATAGAGAGCGCGATTTAGTTAAGAATATAAGCATCCAACGCATCGCAGTAGACAGTCCAACACTGCATACGCTGCCCGCTAACCAAGTAGCAGCAGTACTCGAAGCCAGTCAAGATTATGTCAGTTATCGGCGTGCGCTCGGCAAAAATGATGTGGCTGACCCGGTCGGACTGACGCACGAATTACTCACTGCACGCAGCCATTTGGATGTTGCAGCGCAAACACCCAGCATCCCCACGCCGAAAACGCATCCAGATCGTGGACACGGCTCATCGCGTATTACCCTTGGTGCAGGGCGCACAGACGAACAAAATTTTCAGGAATTGAAAGTTCGCGCCACCTATCATGACATCATGGATGCCGACGACGGATATGCACGCGGCGCACAAGTAGAGTCATTCAGTCTTACGCTGCGCCATTATGACCTCGGCGCAACGCGGGTCGAACAATTCACACCCATCAGTATTTTGTCATTGGCTGCACGCGACGCATTTTTCAAGCCCATGTCATGGAAGATCGCCGCCGGCTGGCAACGAACACGCACCCAATCAGGCCAAGAACCACTGGCATTTGCGCTGGATGGCGGCATCGGCGGAGCTTGGTCAAGCGAGCAAGATACGGCATTGTGGTACGCGCTATTGGATGGCAACACACGTTTCAGTGATGATCTAACAAATGGCTACGCACTGGGAGCAGGAATCAGTGTCGGCGGCTTATTTGATTTCACCCCGCACTGGCGCGTACACAGTTATTTGCGCAGCATGCAGTATAAATTGGGGCAGCGTGATGCCGCACAAACGCTGGGGTTGGAACAACGCTTCGCACTCAGCACAAATACTGCTTTGCGCCTGGATATGGCGCGCAACCGCGAATTCAAACGCAACTACAACGCCATCAGCGCATCACTTCTATACTATTTTTAACGATGAACATATTCCGATTACTCCTGCTCACCCTGTTACTGTCTGGCTGCACTGGATTGTTTTTCCATCCACACAATGTGCTTGTTGATACGCCGAATAAATTTGGGCTTGAGTATCAAATAGTGGAGTTTAAGGCTATGGACGGCACGGTGCTCAACGCATGGTTTCTACCTGCAAAAAAAAATGTTTCACACGCTACACAAGGTAAACAAGCTATCGCCACTGTGCTTTTTCTGCATGGCAACGCTGAAAATATCAGCACGCATTTTCGCAATATCGCCTGGCTGCCAGCCGAAGGGTTTAATGTGCTGGCACTCGATTATCGTGGCTATGGCGCATCCGAAGGCACGCCCACACTAGCGGGAATGCAACTCGATATTGACGCGGCGGTGCAGCATTTACTCACGCATCAAAATGTTGAATCTAAGCAAATTATTATTTTTGGGCAAAGTCTGGGCGGCGCGCTCGCCATTCACTACGCCGCGCACAGTGCATATCGCGCTAATATTCGGGCGGTTATTAGCGACAGCGCGTTTTATGATTACCAACAAATCGCCCGCGAAAAATTAGCCTCATCACCGCTGACTTGGCTCATGCAATGGCTGCCATGGGTGTCGGTGGACAACGATTATTCCCCCGCAAAATCAGTGGCGGCACTCAGCCCGTTGCCGTTTTTATTGATACATGGCGAGCAGGATAAGGTGATCCCCGCGCATCACTCGCAACAACTTTTTGAACGCGCAAAAGAACCCAAAGAATTATGGATTTTCCCGAGCCCGGGACATACACAATCGTTAAATGATGACGTGACACGCAAAAAATTAGTCGAATTTATATTGCGCCATTCAGGCTAAAATACATTTAAATAAAAAAATCATTGCGCTCTACTCGTATGAAAATTACGTCGCTGCAACTTAAATCGCCTCCGCACGATACTCAACTATCAACGTGTGTCTTGCCCCCGCTTTCACCTTCACCACATTTTCAATCGCATTGGCGGATTCCACGCACAGCATTTCGCGCCAGCCATCGGGCTGTCCCATGTCGCCCATTTTGTTGGCTTTCTCCGTCCACGGTGTCCACACGACGGTGGCGTTACCGCCGGATTTTGCAATATGAATGCGGCGGTTTAATTTTTTATCTTCGATGACGCAAGTGGCTGCGGTGTTGATGTACACGCGATCTGTCTCGCTGGTAAATTGAATTGCACCATCTTGTTTTTTCAACACACTGCCGCCGACTTTATCCCAATAGTCGCAGTTTTCTAAGCCGGTCACTTGCACCGCGCCGATGTCGCTGATCTGAAAATAAGTATGCAAGGCTTCGCCAACAACAAAATCGTTCGTGCCGTTATTGGTGGTGGTCATTTCCATACGCAAGGTTGCGCCGACGATTATGGTCAACTCCAAGGTGCAGGAATGCGGCCACTGCGCACGTGTTTTTTCACTGTTAATTAAACGCAACGTGAGGCGCGTTGCGCCGCCAATGTCGGTGCCGGATTCCACCACTTGCCAGGGTACGGTGCGGGCATGGCCGTGGCCGGGAAAGGTGCTGTTAGATTCGTGCGCGCCAAACCACGGCCAGCACACGGGCGCACCGCCGCGTATGGATTTTCCGGCGGCAAGTTTGGCATCACGTGATAGCCAGATCACGGGCACAGATTGATTGCGCGGTTTCCACGTCATCAGGTGCGCGCCCTGCAAACACAGTGACGCGCTGGCCTGTCGATTGTTTATTTCTGCGATAATTAAGCCGCTCACATCTTCACGAAAAAATAGTTGATCTGGTATGCCAAATTGCGAATTCAATTGCGTTGCGGTCGTCATTGTTTGCTTTCTTAATGAGTATGTTGATAGGGTCTGGAACGGTCGTTATTGTACCTTGCACTTTTTAGCCGTTGGTTCTCGAAAATATTTTTTCACTTGATGAAATAAAAAATCACATCACATCCTAATGAAACACATCACCTCACGCGACAACCTATTTTTCAAAACACTACTCAAGCTCGCTAGCTCGCCTCGGCTGCGGCATGAGATAGGCCAAACTTTACTGGATGGCATTCATTTATTACAGGCCTATTTGGCGACTAATAAGCCGGCTCTGCATTTAATTATCAACGAGGCCGCATTACAGAATAATGAACTCTCGACATTGCTCGAAAAAAATCCTAACGTACCGCTCACGCAATTTTCAAATCATTTATTTGCGGAATTATCCGAGCTAAAAACACCGAGCGGCATCCTTGCTTTGATCGAAATTCCCAAGCCGCAGCATGCGGCAGCACACAGTAAATTTTGTTTGCTGCTAGAAGATATTCAAGACCCAGGCAATCTGGGTTCAATCTTAAGGTCAGCGGCAGGCGCGGGTTGCGACGCAGTTTTTTTATCTAAAGGATGCGCTGATGCGTGGTCACCCAAAGTTTTGCGCGCCGCAATGGGGGGGCATTTCAGGTTAGCTATTCACGAGTCTGTGAATTTATTAAGTGTCGCGCAAACCTTGCCCGGCAAGCTGTTCGCGACTTCCCCGCATACAACAATCAATTTATATCAAGCCGACCTGCGCGGTGGAATCGCATTCGCGATAGGCAATGAAGGCGCGGGGTTATCGCAAGATTTATTGACCGCCGCACACCAGCTTGTGTCGATACCGATGTCCAGCAATTCGATGTCTAAAAATTCAACCCTAGGTAATAAAGTGGAATCACTCAACGTTGCTGCCGCAACAGCCGTGTGTTTATTTGAAGCAGCGCGTCAACGTAGCCAGTAATGACAAACTAAAATATTCTATATGACCGGAAATCCATATTTCAGCTCAGGCGAAGATAAGGCTACATGGAATTATCAGGAATAAAACTATAAGGCGCGCTGCACCCGCAAGGAGTATGCCGGTGGGTTACCCGGCGACTTCGCCGCCACCCTTCCGCTGCCGCCTTGCCTCAAATAAACACACGCCCGCGCTAACCGAGACATTCAAACTTTCCACGCTACCCAGCATGGGGATGCGTACTAATTGATTGCATGTTTCGCGCGTTAGGCGGCGCAAGCCTTCTCCTTCGGCACCCAGCACCCAAGCCAGCGCGCCCGCGTGTTTGAAGCCGTGCAGATCAGTTTCTGCGGTGCTGTCTGCGCCCACCACCCAGATGTCACGTTCTTGCAATTCGCGCAGGGTGCGCGCAAGGTTGGTGACGGTGATGTAAGGCACGGTTTCTGCCGCGCCGCAGGCGACCTTTTCTACCGTGGCAGTAATGCCCACGGCGCGGTCTTTAGGCGCGATAACGGCATGTACGCCAAAGGCATCAGCACTACGCAAACATGCGCCGAGGTTGTGCGGGTCTTGCACGCCATCTAGCACCAATAACAGCGCGGGTTCAGTTAGCGTGTCCAATACATCATCCAAGTGTTGCACTTTTTGCGCGGCATCCACCCGCGCTGCAACGCCCTGATGGCGGGCATTACCAACCATACCGTCTAGGCGTTTGCTATCTACTGGCACAACCCGCACGTCATTTGATTCGGCCAGTTTGAGCAGATCGCGGATGCGTGGATCATTGCGTTGGTTGTCTACAAAAATTTCCAACACACTTTCTGAGCGTTGGCGTATGCGTGAAATGACTGCGTGAAAGCCATGCAGGAAGCGAGTTTCAGCCACGGTGTTTTTTATCCTTACGCGGTTTTTTAGGGCTTGCGTCCCAAGCACTGGTTGATTTTTTACCTTGCTGAGCATCGGCGCTCGCTGCTTCTCCGGGCGGTAAATCCAGTGCGAAATCGATCTTGGCACTTTCCATATCCACGCGCACTACTTTCACGCGCACGCGGTCGCCCAGCCGATAACGCTTGCCGGTGCGCTCGCCCAACATTTGATGTTTGGTGGGTTCAAAATGAAAGTAGTCTGTACCGAGTTCTGACACATGCACCAAGCCCTCAATGTATAAATCATCGAGTGCTACAAAAATTCCGAAGCCTGTAACCGACGACACCGTGCCCTCGAAGGTGCTGCCCAGATGATCGCGTATGTAAAAACATTTCAACCAAGCCTCTACATCGCGCGTGGCATCGTCCGCACGACGCTCGGTTTGCGAGCAATGCGCGCCCAGCGTTTCCCATTTTTCAGCGGGCTTGTATTGCTTATGTTGCAGCACGGCTTTGATGGCGCGATGCACCAGTAAATCAGGATAGCGGCGTATGGGCGAAGTGAAATGCGTGTACGCCTCATAACCCAAACCAAAATGACCGAGATTTTCTGGCGCGTATTGCGCTTGGCGCAGCGAGCGCAGCATCACGGTTTGCAGCAACGCGGCATCGGGGCGACCTTTTATTTTTTTCAGCAACTTGGAATAATCACCTGCTTCCGGCTTGTCTCCGCCGCCAAGATCAAAACCGAATTCACTCAAAAATTCGCGCACGGCTTCCAGTTTTTCCGGCGTGGGGCCTTCGTGCACGCGATATAAAACGGTGTGTTTATTTTCGTTCAAAAAACTAGCGGTACAGACGTTAGCCGCCAACATACATTCTTCGATGAGCTTGTGGGCATCGTTACGCACAACGGGAATG
>JANONT010000307.1:0-2015 GCA_031420955.1 Candidatus Nitrotoga sp.
CTGCATACAAAGGCATACCACACACAGGCATCCCCCTCACTTCTATCGATGGCTCTTTCAATGACCCTCTAATCGCACAAAAAAACACATTAAGCTTCATCGCGGATTTTACAGGCTCTGCAACTATCGCAATACTCAACATGTCCGAGTCAATCAATGTGAGCTATACCTTGCAGGTAGTAACGAGTGAATTGACAATTGGCGAGACTAAAAGCGGTTTTGCTTACGATAATATCCTCAATACCAATCCCATTTATTATAGCTTCGAGGCGCAAGCTGGCTCAGCTTATCAAGTGCGCCTCACACCCCAAAGCGGCAATGTCAATATCGGTTCAGTTCATATCTTAAATGGGGCTTCCTTGGGGAGTTCGTCGCAAAGTGGCCTGACAACTGATACGGTCAGCTTTGCTGCCCCTACCGCGCAACGATATTATGTGGCGGTAAATCCTACCAATGTTGCGACAGAATATGACATTCAGGTTGTTCCAGTCACAGGTGGGCCAGATTTGAGTGTGGTAATTAACAGTGCTGTTTCTGACGGCACGAACGTAACAGTGAACTATACGGTTTCAAATATTGGCCTGACTGCTTCAGGGGCATTCAATGTGGCTGGCTGGGCAAATGCTAACGCTCCGCCCGTTGTTGGAAATACAGGTCAAGCTCTAAATGTTGCACATGTATCTCTTGCCGCAGGTACATTAGCTACCGGTTCGTTTGTCATTGCTAATGCCGCAAATGCCGGAACAGCTTATGTCATTGCGGATAATACAAGTCTGCTTGCAGAACTCAGCGAAACGAATAATGTGAGTCCAGGTATGGCTTGGGCAAAACCTTTGTCTGTACCGCTCAATTTCAACTTTGAAGATGGGCTGTTCCCTGCGGCAATGTCCACATCGGGTAACGCGGCTTGGAGTAATGTTGCAGGCCAAGTGAATGGAAGTGCACGCAGTCTTAAAGCGGGTACGATTACCGATAACCAAACCAGTTGTGTTTCAATGATCGTTTCCAACCCAAGCGCAGCTAACATGAGGTTTGATCGCAGTGTGAGTTCTGAGGCTGGTTACGATTTCTTGCGGTTTTATGTGGATAATGCAGAACGAGCTAGCTGGTCTGGTGCAGTGCCGTGGGGTTCAAGTAGTTTTATCCCAGTTAGTGCGGGGCTGCACGTCTTTAAATGGTGCTACATCAAAGACCACATTGTTTCTGGTGGGTTTGACACAGCGTGGATAGACAACATCATTATCGCTCCTCTTCCCGACCCTGTTCCCTCTCCTCAAAGCTTTAATTTTGAAGATACACTTTTTCCAGCTTCAATGGTTTCATCTGGTGATGCAGCTTGGGGTAATGTTGCAGGCCAGGCCAATGGAAGCATCCGTAGCCTTAAGGCAGGTGCGGTAGCCCCCCTTCAATGGAGTTGTGTCGCAGTAACAGTTGCAAATAGCTCCTCTGTCGTTTTTAATCGCAGTGTCAGTTCGACAGTCAATACCCATGAATTAGTATTGTCTATTGACGGTGTAGAAAAAGCTGCATGGTCTGGAATAGTTCCATGGGGAACAAGCGGGGTCATTGCTGCAGGGTCTGTGGGCACACACAAGTATCAGTGGTGTTATTTTAAATTTGGTCCTTTATCCAGTGGAGCAGACACGGCATGGATAGATGATATTGTAATCAACTAGCGTATTTAGTTTTACATTGCCAATTTTAAACAGCCCGTCTTGTGCGGGCTGTTTTATTTTCATCATTCTTTGGGGTTTTACAATTGTAGTGAGGGCAGGGTTGCATTCTACGCAGTGAAATTTTTTATTTTAATTCAGCACACCTACACAAGTATTTCTACCTAAGCATAATTGACATATCATGCTGCTACTAGCGCGCCCAAAAAACCATTATGAAAGATGGTTAAGCCAGATTAAATTTTTGCAACTTTATATTAGGGGAAGATTTTGGAAAATACTCAGTACATTGCCTGGCTTGATTCATTGCGGATGAGCGATATTGATCGTGTGGGGGGTAAA
>JANONT010000308.1:0-1972 GCA_031420955.1 Candidatus Nitrotoga sp.
GCGTTTGCCGATTTTCACTTGCACCATAACTTCTTGTTGATTGCGTAGCAGCTTGAGCGCGGACACCTTGCCGGGGGCAATACTGGAAATAGTTTCAAGCATGGTGTTGGAATCAACCAATAATTTGTCATCGACTGAAACTAAAATATCGCCCGGCTTGACCCCCGCTTTATCTGCCGGGCCACCGCGCATCACTTCGGAAATCAGCACGCCCTGTATATCTCCCAGCTTGAATGACTCAGCCAGTTCGGGGGTCAATTCTTGCGCCGCCACCCCTATCCAACCGCGTGTCACCGAGCCATTTTGAATAATTTGCTCCATGACTTTCTTGGCGGTGCTCACTGGAATAGCAAAGCCGATACCCAGAGAACCGCCGTTCGGCGAATAAATCGCGCTGTTGATGCCGAGCAAATTTCCGTTCGCATCGACTAACGCGCCACCTGAATTCCCAGGGTTGATCGCCGCGTCGGTCTGAATAAAATTCTCGAAAGTATTCAGACCGAGGTGGCTACGCTTCAGTGCGCTGACGATACCCATCGTGACCGTTTGCCCCACGCCAAACGGGTTGCCAATGGCCAGTACAATGTCACCCACCCGCGCCTGATCGGAGTGTCCGAAGGTAATGGCAGGAATGCCGCCGGGGACAGTAATTCTAATCACCGCCAAATCTGTTTCGGGGTCCGAGCCGACGACCGTTGCGCGAGCCTTGCGCCCATCGGCCAATGCGACTTCGATTTGATCCGCTGCCTCGACCACATGGTGGTTGGTTAATATGTAGCCATCTTGGCTGACGATTACGCCAGAGCCCAGATTAGAGCCGCGCTGCGGTGCATCTTCAAATTCATCCCCAAAGAAAAACCGGAAACGCGGGTCGTCCATAAAAGGCCGCGGCAATCGTTTAATTTCGTTGGTGGTAAAAATATTCACCACAGCGGGCATGACTTTTTTGGCGGCGGTGCTAAAACCCGTGGTTGCTGGCTGTGCATCGCTGCTAATCACCGCGCTCTCTTGCAAAGTAATGACTCCCGTGCGCGCCGCAGTGGGCAATAGCCCCGGTTTGAGTGTGTTAAGAATAAACAAAATCGCCAGCCCGATGGTGGTGGCTTGGGCAAATAAAAGCCAAAATTTACGCATGATATGATTGCTGTGTATGTGTGCGGTGATAAATAAATTTCAACATTAAGGTGTAGCCATGTTGCTAAAAGAGTTGCGCGATTATATCGCAAGCCTATTACAAACTGAGCAGTTTCGTGACTACTGCCCGAATGGTTTGCAGGTGGAAGGTCGTGCGAATATCCGGCGCATCGCCACGGGCGTTACAGCTTCGCAACGGCTATTAGCCGCGGCTACTGAGTGGGGCGCGGATGCCATTTTGGTGCATCATGGGTACTTCTGGCGCAATGAAGATGCAACGATTACAGGCATTAAAAAACAGCGCATCACACATTTGCTCAAGCACGACATCAGCTTGCTGGCCTACCATTTGCCGCTGGATGCACACGCCACATTAGGCAACAATACGCAGCTTGGGCAACGGCTCGGCTTCGTCGAACAAGGCCGTTTTGGCGAGCAGAATATTGCCTGTTTTGGGGAGTTAGCACAGCCGCAATCGCTGGCTCAATTGGCCGTTCATATCACGCATAATTTGCAACGTGCGCCGCAAATAATCGGCCAGGATAGGCAAATTATCCGGCGCATCGCATGGTGTACGGGTGCCGCGCAGAGCTACTTTGAAGCGGCTGTTGCGCTCGGGGTAGATGCGTTTTTAACGGGTGAAATTTCCGAACAAAATGTGCATGTCGCACAAGAAACGGGGGTGGCTTTTATTGCCGCCGGACATCACGCCACCGAGCGCTATGGCGTGCAGGCATTAGGCCAACATCTGGCCGAACATTGCGGTTTGGAGCATCAATTTTTTGACATGGACAATCCGGTATAGATTAGCCCTTTTTATCTTGCCCCGAAAAACGCT
>JANONT010000309.1:0-1504 GCA_031420955.1 Candidatus Nitrotoga sp.
CGCGATGCAATGGCTATTTGCGGAATATGGTTTGCATAACGCGCGCGCGCTGCTAAAAAGTTTTGTGAAAAAACGCGCCGAGTGGTGGGCCTATACCAGCGGCGAAAAAAATCCGGTGGACTATGCAGTGCAGCAATTGCGCGCAGAATTTGGTGTGGATGAGGAGATTGATCCCATCGCTGAATTATTTGCAGATGACAGTTTGCAAAAGGCCATTGATGATTTTGCTCATGCGCTGGCAACAGGCGGCACGGATAAACAGCGAACTGATGCGGATGCGCTACAAGCCGCGTCTTCATGGGCTGACCAGCAGCAACGTTATCAAGAAATAACGCTGTATTTATATACCAATAAAGATGAGCCGCGTATTTTCAAGCCCACTAAAAAACAAGATGCCGCGCAACTTAAGTCCGCGCATGAGGTGTTGTTACACATCATGCAAGTTGCGCGTGATGCTTTATCAGCGCGGGCATTGTTGCGTTTGAACGAGGCCCTGCTGCGTTGTGGCGCAGCGTTATTGCAGCACTATCAAAATTTAAAACATCGCCAGCAGCAGATTGATTTTGTCGATGTGGAATGGCAAGCGTGTCATTTATTGCAGCACAGCCCTTTTGCCGAATACATGCAATACAAGCTGGATAGCCGTTATCGACATGTGTTGCTGGATGAATTTCAAGATACCAACCCGGTGCAATGGCAAATTTTACAAGCCTGGTTTGCCGCTGCAGAGGCAGTTGATTCGCGCCCCACCGTGTTTGTGGTGGGTGACCCAAAGCAATCTATTTATCGATTTAGACGCGCTGATGCGCGGTTATTCGGCGAGGTGAGCGCGTGGTTGCAACAAAAATTTGACGCGCATTATTTAAGCCAGAATGTGACGCGACGTAATGCGCCTGCGATATTGCAGGTGGTGAATAAAGTTTTTGAGCAGCACCCCAATGGCTTCAATAGCTTTGAAATACATCACGCGCATCATGCCGATTTAGTGGGCTATGTGGTCGCATTACCTTTGCTTAAAGCGGTGGCTGCGGAAAATTTAGCGGATGAAAATAGTGTGTTGTTGCGTAACCCATTGCTCACTCCACGCGCAGAAAAAATGGAAAGTGCACGCACGTTAGAGGCACAACAATTTTCTGAAAAAATTGCCGACATCATCGTGCATTGGCAAGTGCAAGGTGCCGATGGAATGCCTCGCCGTGCGGCATACAGCGACATCATGGTGTTGGTACGCAAGCGTTCGCATTTGAAAATTTATGAGCGCGCTTTGCGCCAGCACCACATTCCTTTTCTCACCTCACGGCGCGGCGGTTTGCTCGACACGTTGGAGGCGGAAGACATTCAAGCCTTGCTCACCTTTTTGATTACCCCATTTGCTAATTTGGAATTGGCACAAACGCTGCGCTCGCCTATATTTTCTTGTGCGGATGAAGATTTGATGCAGCTTGCTGCGATGCAATTTACTCCAGGCGAAATACCCATTAAAAACGTCAGTTGGTGGCAACGC
>JANONT010000310.1:0-2195 GCA_031420955.1 Candidatus Nitrotoga sp.
TGGTGATCTCGCATGATCGCTGGTTTTTGGATCGCATCGCCACGCACATCTTGGCTTTTGAAGGCAACTCGCAAGTGACGTTTTTTGATGGCAATTATCAGGAATACGAAGCGGATAAAAAGAAACGTTTGGGCGAAGAGGGCGCGAAGCCGAAGCGCATACGCTACAAGCCAATTAGCAGATAAAGAAAACGCTGCACAGTAGCTGCGCGGGCGAATTCACCCGCAAGGGGTAGGCCGATGGGTTCCCGGCTGCTATGCAGCCACCCATTCGCACGCCACGTTGTACAGTGCTCGGAATCCGGGGTCGCAAAGCGATAAATATTTAATACATTCCGGTTCCTGTGCGCCGTACGCCTTGCACTTCATCCCGCTCGCTGACTGTGCAGCGTTTCTTTAGTAATAGTGAATTCGCTACAGTGAAATCCAATTCAGAATGATAAAATGCTTGGCGTAAAAAATTTTCACAACCGTTAAATTAAAAAAGGAAATATAAAATGGAACATACCCTTCCCCCTCTACCTTACGCGATGGACGCGCTTGCGCCCCATCTTTCCAAAGAAACGCTGGAGTTTCACTACGGCAAACATCACCAAACTTATGTGACCAACTTAAATAATTTAATTAAAGGCACTGAGTTTGCGGACGCGACACTGGAGCAAATTATTAAAAAATCCAGCGGTGGAATTTTCAATAACGCCGCGCAAGTGTGGAACCACACATTTTATTGGAACGGCATGAAACCCAATGGTGGCGGCGCACCCAGCGGGGAATTGGCAGATGCCATCAATAAAAAATGGGGTAGCTTTGACGATTTTAAAAAGGCATTTTCAACTTCGTGCGTGGGTAATTTCGGCTCGGGCTGGACGTGGTTGGTAAAGAAAGCGGATGGCTCATTGGATATAGTCAATACCAGCAATGCTGCTACGCCGCTGACTGGCACAGACAAGCCACTGCTGACTTGCGATGTGTGGGAGCACGCTTATTACATTGATTATCGCAACGCGCGCGCCAAATATGTGGAAACATTTTGGGGCTTGGTTAACTGGGATTTTGTAGCAAAAAATTATTCCAGTTTGCAATAGAGCCGATAACTTTGTACCCGCAAGGAGTACGCCGTGGTTGTAAGGGGCTAAAGCCCCAACAACACCCGCTGTCGCCATCGTCAGGCGCGCCTTGTTGTACTCAAATGTACTATCTGCGTCGCGCCTTTCCTTGGCTTCGTGTTCTCTGCCCTATTGCTTTCTGGAATTAGAGGTAATGCATAGCAAAATGTGAAATTAAGCCTATCCCTGAGAGTGATTTCAGGGATTTTTATTTGGCGGCTGGAGTTTAGGTAACCGCACCACATGCCCAGGCTTAATCCCGCGCTTGGCAAACCAGCCGCGATTCATCTCCAGCGCGAACAGCGCATTGCTTTTGGCGTGATGTATGGCCGTGCTGTGAGGTTGCATTTCGGCGATGTTGAGGATGATGCCATCCGCGTTAATAAACGCGATACTTAACCGCAGCGGCGTATTTTTCATCCAGAATCCATGCTGCGCCGCTTCCTCAAAAATGAATAACATGCCGCAGTTAGCGCATAGCTGGGTGCGCTGCATCAGGCCACGTTCGCGGCTCTTAGGTGTGTCAGCGATTTCTGCTTGCACGCGGTGTATGCCTATTTGCAGCGTCGCAGTTTTCGTTAATGGCACTGACTGTGCCCATGCTACTGGCGCAGCGACAACAAGGTAGAGCAATAAAGTTGCGCGTATAATTTGCAAAATTCACCCCAATAATGTTTAGCAACGGCTATTGTAAATCATGACCCCTACACTTATTTTTGATATTGAAACAATCCCCGATATTGCGGGTCTGCGCGTTTTGCACCAATTGGATGAGCAGGTGAGCGATGCTGATGTGGCAGAAATGGCGTTTCAATTACGCCGCCAAAAAACGGGCAGCGATTTTCTGCCGCATCACCTGCAGCGTGTGGTGGCGATTTCGTGCGCGCTGCGCGAGGGCGATCATTTCAAAGTATGGTCGCTCGGCGAGCTACACGAAGAAGAAGGCAACATCATCCGGCGATTTTTTGAAGGCGTCGATAAATATACGCCTCAAATTGTGTCGTGGAATGGCGGCGGTTTTGATTTGCCGGTGCTGCATTATCGCGGCCTGATACACGGTGTGCAGTGCGCGCGTTACTGGGATCAAGGC
>JANONT010000311.1:0-1535 GCA_031420955.1 Candidatus Nitrotoga sp.
GAAGAAGATGATAAAGAAGATGAAGGTGGAGATTCGTTTATTTGCTCGCATCCACTATTTGCATGCAGAAATGAAAACAGTTATGTACTTGTAGGAGTATTGATGGATAGTTGGAATTCGGCTGATCCGTTGGGTGAATAATTCCGCATAAGCAGCAATCGATAATCAAACTTGTGCACTAACATCCCCTATGTTGGCAGCGAAGCTTCCTTTGTCTTGTCTTATACTTCACGAAACTGACTGAGTATCACAGATTGAATGGCTCACCTACAAGCCCACATACCCACAAAAACTAACCGGATCTGACCGTGTCCATGCGGCTGACCGTCTTCACAATCCAATTTCTTCAAGAAAGTCTGTCGAAAACATCATCACGCAGCTGCTGTCCTTCTTCTCCTACGCATTATGAGGAGGGGGTGTCTGAGGAACGACTTACACACTACAATGGTGGAGGACTGTCGAGGGTGGAGGAGTCAGTCGGTCTGCTCCTCAGTCAGTCGGTCAGTTAGTCAATCCTATGCTTGCATTCGCGGCAAGGACAATATGAAAAGAAACATTCTAAATTTCACTTTACTGAAAATAAATGTTGATCGCTCATTGATAAGAATTGCCTTAATACAGCAAAATTATCGTCTTATACGATCTCTGACTGGCACAACATATAAGCTCATCAATCACTACAAGCACTGAGTGAAGGTGGAATCATGAATCACCCTAATGGATGCGATTGCAGGAGGAGTGCACAACAGTACGGCTAGTTACGGTGCACAACAGTACGGCTAGTTACGATGTGCACCTTCAGATGCGGCACACATTCTGATACGAAACAAAGAGATATAAGTGAGTGGTGACATTTGAAGCGAGAAGCTATCATATCATATTGCGTCATCTCATGCAGGGAAGGCTTTCATACCTCACCAGTCTACAGTAGGGCTACAAGGGCAAGACAGGGGATGCAGCAGAGAATAGAAGGGTACAGTGATCAAGCAGAGAAGATCTTGTCATGCAGCTCTCTCATAGCTCACGAATAGCTCACGAATAGCTCTTAGGACAAGGAAGCGTGATCTCGAGTTGGGTTACCAAAACATAATCTCGTCAATGGGAATACACAGTCCAGTGGTGTTGATTTGATACCCTCCGATTTGATTTCCTCTGCTCTGCTATCCACACTTAGGAAGCAAAAATTATTGGACACTTGCTATGTATCGCATGCAGTACTCACGAAGTTGATTCTGTGCGATACGGTGCTGCCCCGCGTATTCCAATACTGTACTACTCAGGATCGTGTATGCCCTATGACGCATCTTTTCATATGTTTCCTCCTTCTCTGTCTTTTGCAGATGTCGTCATCTCCAGTCTCTCGCAGTAGTTTTTGTCTCTCTGATGAATATAAGGTGCACCGGTCCCTCTCTTTCCACGAGGGATGTCGATGCTGTTCGCTTGTCTTTGTCCGCCTCTGTGTCATGACTATCATCGCTAAGCATGGCGAATGTCCTCCTCGAGTAAATGACACGCACTTGCAAGAGCGTGTCCAT
>JANONT010000312.1:0-1915 GCA_031420955.1 Candidatus Nitrotoga sp.
GCGCAGTCGGGACTTGCTTGGTAGATATTGCCAGCGGCATGGTGCTGGGCAAAATAGGCGGCGGTGGCGTGGATTTAGATTTGGCAGGCGCGGGGAATACCGAAGTTGTGCGCTCTAAACTTAAAGTGATGTCCGCTCTGGGCCTCAAGGATAGCCTTGAAGATATTTTGATTACCCTTGGCAGCCAGTTTCATTTGATTCGTTTGCACAAAAATGTTTTGTTTGTGTATGTGATTCTGGATAAGGGCAAAGCCAACCTCGCAATGGCACGGCATAAATTATCAGAAATCGAAAAAGCATTGAGCGTTTAAATGCGGGCAAGCACCCGGCTCTAAAGCCTGCATTGCTTGATAACACACGCCACTTGGCTTAAAGCTGGGTGGCGTTTTTTATTTCTGCCGCCCACTTATTCGTTAGAATCAATCCCACTTTATGTCCGCATGCAATCCTATACGTGCGCCAATTAAGGCGATTGTTTTATCCCGCAAATTGGGGTATTTTGCACCCTCAAGAATAAGCGTTCATCCGATTGCTTCTTGGTTACTTTGCAGAGTCATTTTTGAGCTTTGCAATCTCGGTTTAGCGCGCTTTTAACAGCACGCCAAACTGTATGTATAAGGAATAGCTGCCATGACTACTGCGCCCAATTTCTCACTCCTTTTCTCAGCCCGAATTTTCTCAGCCCGAAAATTTTTTGTACGATCACGGCAAGCGGTTAAGCCGCGCATCCATCAACCTAAAATTTTGGCTCTTGCACTGACCGCCTGCTTTGCCACTTTAGGCTCCGCCCACGCCAATCCGATCAACCCCACGGTGGTTTCCGGCCAAGCCAGTTTTGATCAACAGGGCAATACCCTGATCGTTACCAATAGCCCCAACAGCATGATCAACTGGCAAAGTTTTTCCATCGACTCTGGCGAAACCACGCACTTTAACCAACAGTCTTCCAGTAGCGCGGTACTTAATCGCATTACGGGTGGCGATCCTTCCAACATTCTCGGCACGCTCTCTTCCAACGGGCGCGTGTTTCTCATGAACCCCAATGGCATTACATTTGGCGCGGGTTCGGTGATCAACGTCGCAGGCTTGGTCGCGTCCAGTTTGAATTTATCCGACGCAGACTTTTTAAATGGGCGAAAAAAATTTACGGCCAACACTCACGCCGGCACGATCAACAACCAAGGTGCAATTACCACCCCCACGGGGGGTAGCGTTTACCTCATCGCGCCAAAGGTAGAAAACCACGGAATTATCACCACACCGCAAGGCGAGATTTTGCTGGCGGCGGGCAACAGTGTCGAGCTGGTTAATCCGGGCAGTCCCGATGTGCGTGTGGACATCACCGCTACTGATAACCAAGCATTGAACGTTGGTAGCTTAATAGCGCAATCTGGGCGCATTGGCATTTACGCCGTGTTGATTAACCAACACGGCGTGGCAAATGCCAACAGCGTGGGGGTGAATGCGGCGGGGCAAATTATTTTTAAAGCCACGCAAGATACGTTATTGGGTGCAGGCAGCAGCACGACGGCCACTTCGCCAACAGGCACGGGCGGCATGATTCAAGTATTGGGCAATCGCGTCGGTTTGTTGGGTAATGCTGCGGTGGATGCATCGGGTGAGAACGGCGGCGGCACGGTGCTGATCGGGGGCGATTTTCAGGGGAATAACCCTACTGTACAAAACGCCCAGGCGACATTTATTGATAGCGCGGCAACCATTAAAGCCGATGCAATTAACGCGGGCAACGGCGGCAAAGCCATCGTCTGGGCGGATGGCAACACCCAGTTTTACGGCAGCATCAGCGCACGAGGAGGAAAGCAATCCGGTAATGGCGGCTTGATGGAAGTATCGGGCAAAAATAATTTAGTGTTCCGTGGCAGAGCGGATGCTGCTGCGCCCAATGGTCAGGCGG
>JANONT010000313.1:0-3362 GCA_031420955.1 Candidatus Nitrotoga sp.
ATTGCCGGACTGGTGGCCGAAGGCGAAACGGTGATTGACCGCATCTACCATCTAGATCGCGGCTATGAACGGATAGAGGCTAAGCTGTCACAACTGGGCGCGAATATACGGCGGGTTAAATAATAGGTTTTTTGGCGGCAAGAAAGTGCCGCGAGGTTTAATTTAATGGCGTGAATTAGTGTCTCAGAATAGGCGACTTTGGAATATGATTATTTACATGTTGTACACATTACGTTGGGCTTCAGCATTAAACCGGAGGTACTCAGCATGAACAAAAAATATGTCCCCAGAGCGTCAGTTGCATTGACGTTCTTATTTCTCATATCGCTAGGTGGATGTCAAAAAAACAGCTATGAGAGCTGTTTTGAATATCAGACAGAGGAAGCCACCAGACGATACAACAATTCGACTCCAGAAAAACGTGCGGGTTTCACCTTACAGGAATATATCGACATGAGTACTCACTCGTGCGCGGGGGTTAGATAGCATGAGTGAATCAATCGTCATCGCACTAATAGGTGTCGCGGGGGCAGTCATTGGTTCCATTGCCACAGTGGCCGTTCAATGGCTCTCCCACCACCTTCAAGAGAAAGCGGCGACGAAGCGAGATACCCCCCGGAAAGATTTGTTGCTGCAAATGTTGCGCTCCCAAAAATATCAATGGCGTAAGCTTGAAACGCTTATGCACGTCATCGGTAGCGATGAAGAAACCACAAAGAGGTTTCTACTCGAAGTCGGCGCTCGCGCATCGGAAGACGGCCAACCATTGTGGGGCTTAATTGAACGCAATCCGTTGCCAGAGGGAAAAGAGTGAGGCTCACCCGTCGCTCAAGCGGGATGCCGCAGAAGCGTAGTGCCGCTTAGCTTTTGCATGGATGCCAACTTTTTTGCCAAGCCCTCAATTCATAATTATTTATATCCCAATCTGCGCTGAGTTAGCTTCCCACCTCTTTACTGAGGTGTTTGTCGAGCATAGTTGATGCACCAAAAACAGGCAATCCTATAAACTCTGCGCACTTGGTTTGTGACACCGCACCCTGCTCTAAGCACCCACCTCAAACAACCCAGTAATCAAACGAGGCAGGTAAGAAGTCGCCCACCCGGCTGGACTGCCTCTGTATAATTGCGCTGTTTGATTAAGCACAACTGAGAGAAAAATGATAACCATTGCTTTGTCCAAAGGTAGAATTTTTGACGAAACTTTGCCGCTGTTACAGGCCGCAGGCATCACGCCGTTGGAACAGCCAGAGTCGTCGCGCAAACTCATTTTAGCCACTAACCGCACCGATGTGCGTTTGATTATCGTGCGTGCCTCCGACGTGCCCACTTATGTGCAATACGGCGCGGCGGACATGGGTATCGCAGGTAAAGATGTTTTGAATGAGCATGGTGGCAGCGGCTTGTATCAGCCGTTAGATTTGAACATTGCGCGTTGCCGCATGATGGTCGCCGTGCGTGAAGATTTTGATTATGAATCGGCGGTGCGGCAGGGCGCGCGGCTGCGCGTGGCGACTAAATATGTGCAAACTGCACGCGAACATTTTGCGGCCAAAGGCGTGCATGTGGATTTAATCAAGCTCTATGGTTCGATGGAATTAGCACCCTTGGTGGGGCTGTCGGATGCGATTGTAGATTTGGTCAGCAGCGGTAATACGCTCAAGGCTAATCACTTGCGCGCGGTCGAAGAAATATCGGTGATTACCTCGCGACTAGTAGTCAACCAAGCCTCGCTCAAACTTAAGCGCGCAGGGATACAACCGATATTGGATGATTTTTCGCAGGCGGTGAGCCAGCTCATGGGGGCGGCCCAATGAATATCAAACGGCTCTCCACCCGACAGAAAAATTTCTACACCGAGTTGGACAATCTACTGGCCTTCGAAGCGACGCAAGATGAGCAATTAGAAGCAACGGTCGCCGCGATATTGAAAGACGTGCGCGTGCGTGGCGATGTGGCCGTGTTGGAATACACCCAGCGTTTTGATCGGCTGAATATCAGCGATGCGGCGCAGTTAGAAATTCCGGCGGCAGCGTTACGCAGCGCGTTTGAAAACCTGCCCGCTGCACAGCGCAATGCTTTAGAAAAAGCCGCACAGCGCGTAACCGCCTATCACCAAAAACAGGTGCAAACTTCCTGGAGCTATGTTGATGCAGAGGGCAACACCCTCGGCCAAAAAATAACGCCTATGGATCGCGTGGGGCTTTATGTGCCGGGCGGTAAAGCGGCGTATCCATCGTCGGTATTGATGAACGCGCTGCCCGCAAAAGTGGCGGGCGTGGGCGAGTTGATCATGGTCGTGCCCACCCCCGATGGCGTGCAAAATGCATTGGTGTTAGCCGCCGCACATTTGGTTGGGGTGGATCGCGTTTTCACTATCGGTGGCGCGCAAGCCGTGGCGGCATTGGCTTACGGCACATCCACCATTCCGCGCGTGGATAAAATTGTAGGTCCCGGCAACGCATATGTGGCGGCGGCCAAGCGGCGCGTGTTCGGCGTGGTCGGCATCGACATGGTGGCCGGCCCTTCAGAAATTTTAATCATCTGCGATGGGCAAACCAACCCCGATTGGATTGCGATGGACTTATTTTCGCAAGCTGAACACGACGAACTCGCGCAAGCAATCTTGTTGACCCCAGATGCAAATTTTATTGAAGCCGTCGCCGCGAGTGCGAAGCGGCTATTGCCCACCATGCCGCGACACGAAATTATTCGCACTGCATTACAAAATCGCGGCGCGTTAATTTTGGTCAAAGATTTAGATGAAGCTTGCGCCATCAACAACCGTATTGCGCCGGAACATTTGGAATTATCCGTACAAAATCCGCAAGCGTTATTGCCGCATATCAAACATGCGGGCGCGATTTTCATGGGACGTTACACCTCCGAATCGTTGGGCGACTATTGTGCAGGGCCTAACCATGTCTTGCCCACCTCTGGCACAGCACGCTTTTCTTCGCCATTAGGTGTGTATGATTTTCAAAAACGCAGCAGCTTGATCGAAGTCTCAAAACAAGGCGCGGCAACCTTGGGCGCGATAGCCGCCGAATTGGCGATGGGTGAGGGGCTGCACGCGCATGCGCAGTCGGCATTGCTGCGGCAAACCAAATAACTAATTGGGGATGGCGGATATAGCTGGAAAACGCACCGTCACTTTTAATCCCTGATTATTTTCCGCATCTTTCAGCGCGACGGTTGCGCCGTGCAGTTCCGCGATCCGCATCACGATGGATAGCCCCAAGCCGCTACCGCTTTCCTGATTACCGAGCACGCGGTAAAAACGCTCCAGCACTTGGGCGCGCTCGTTTTGTGGAATGCCCACGCCAGTATCGCTCACTTGCAAAAGTACTTGGTTGGCTTCCGCA
>JANONT010000314.1:0-3783 GCA_031420955.1 Candidatus Nitrotoga sp.
GCCGGCCATGCATGAAAAATTAGCGCGCATTGACCCCATTACCGCTGCGCGTTTGCAGCCGAATGACGCGCAGCGTGTTCAACGCGCGCTGGAAATTTTTGAACTAACCGACACGCCCATGTCATCGCTGATCGCGCAGCAAGAAAACTATCAATTGCCCTATCGCGTCATCCCCATCGCACTCTTGCCGTCCGATCGTGCGGTGCTGCATACGCGCATCGCCACTCGTTTTTCGACTATGTTGCAGCAAGGCTTGTTAAATGAATTACGCCAATTGCAAGCACATTATGCATTGCACCCCGACCTGCCATCCATGCGTTGCGTGGGTTACCGTCAGGCTTGGCAATTTTTAGCAGGCGAAATATCGGAGCATGAATTAATCGAGCAAGGCTTGGCTGCTACGCGCCAATTAGCCAAGCGTCAACTCACTTGGCTGCGCGGCATGGCCGGCAATATTGAATTTGATTGTTTGGCAAAAGATTTAGCGCAACTAGTATTAGCGCGGGTGCGGCAAGAAATAGTTAAGCTCTAAGCGCGATTTTTTTCGCCCCCACCCCCAACATCGTCAGCGCCTGCTCTGGCTGAACATGCAGCAAAGCGGCAATTTCTTGATAGTCATCAGGCAAGGCCGCATCGTTCCAACCATGAGACGAATGCCGCGCCAGATTGACTGCCAGCGCGACATTGCGAACACGTGGCTGTGCCGCATCGGCATCTTCGCCCTGCAACAAGGTCAGCAATAATTCTGGTAGATGCCATTTTTTTGTGAGCGCGATTTGCAATTCAATGATCTCAAAGCCCAATATTTGTTGCTGCGCGGCATGGCTACGCAAAGATTTATTTTGTTGCTGCATGACGTGAATTTTTAACATCTCCGCAGGCGCGAAACACCATAACAACAGCTCGGCAATGTCATGCAACAACGTCACCATACGTATTTCTTCAAAATGTAAATCGCGCAAATACACCGCCCAATCCATCGCATACTCAGAAGCTTTACGCGAACGTTGTACCACATGAAGCAGACAAACCAAGGCCTCTTTATGTCCAACCAGCAACGTGTCGACCAAGGGTTGCGCGGACACTTTTGCATAAAAAGTATTCAGCCCCAGCATGATCAGTGCTTGCTCGATCTCGACCACTTCATGCTCTTGACTGCGATGTTTATGCCCTTGCAAATAGCGCAATAATTTGATGCTCATCAGGGGATCAACCTTAATTGCGTGCGCCACATCGCGTGCGCTGAGCGCGTCCTCATCGGCCTGCAAGGCTGCCAATTCGCGGCTGGTCTGGCGCAGCACAGGTATCTCAACCTGGCTGAGAAAATCGACCCACTCGTTTATTCCCCTGATTTTTTGCACATGCACTCCCTCGACATCAATATTTTCGGCACATTGGCCAAAATCTTTAATCTTACTGTGTCAGCAAGATTAGCTAAAATATGAAAAGGTAAAAAAAGCTTACACTTAATTAAACGGAGTGCTTTATTATTGACGAAATTGTAAAATTTTTAATTATTATGAGGGGACGCGCATGAAAAACTTGATACCACTAGGCATGTTACTCGGCTTGTTGACAAGCAATGTTCACGCTGCTCCGGGCGAATTTTGGGAAATGTCCAGCACCACAGAAGTTGCTGCCACGCCTTTTCCCACCCCGCCTAAAATCGAAAAAATTTGTATCGCCAATGGTGTGCCAGATCCCCAACGCTTGCAGAGCAAAGACGACAATTGCAAAATTACCGACATCAAAAATGTTAATAAAAACGTGAGTTGGCAAACTAGGTGCGTCGAAAAATTAGCCACGATGGTGGGCGATGGAGAAATTGCCTACACCCGCAACAGCATGATCGGAAAATCAACCCTCAGCGGACAAATGGGCGCGGAAAAAGTGGTGATGAATATCCACTATCGCGGTAAACGCCTAGGTGGAAATTGCGATACGGACAAAGATTAATTGCGCGCAATGGTATCGGAAACTAGGGTCTCCAGCGCACGCTTCAGCTTTTCCTCACCCCATTTTTTCGGCGCGGTGGGAGCCATCGCCTTCTTTGATGGTTGTACCCAAACCCGCTTGATCGAGCTCCACTTGGCCTCGCGCATTTTTGACATACACGCCGCGCCCCTCTAACATCACCACATCGAACGCGCCATCTGGCGTTAACCCGTAGCCCCCCCAAAACTCTGTGCCGCGTATGCCGATAGTCGCGGCGCGGGTGGTCACTTCAAAGCGATTACGCCTTTTAGTAATCGTGCCGGTCACGCTTCTAAACGCGCCCTTAATCAGCTCAAACAAAGCAACATTCGGCTTACGTGTGTTGATACGAAAATCGCGGATCGCAAACTCGCTATCCTTGCCCACCGTCACTTTTGTGCCGTCACGAAATTTTATTTCAGCGATGGCCCCTGGCGCAGTTCTAAATTGATCGCCGCGACAAATTTTTGTGCCTGACATCGGAATAATCGTAGCCGAGCGACGCTCCAGCTCCACACTACCCATAATTTGCGTCACCTCACCAATGCGGCAATGATGCGGCACTAAATTTACCTCGGCCTGGCTGACACTGGCTTGCACCAACACTCCCAAGAGTAAGAACATCACTGTATTTTTCATAACGACTTCTCCCAAGAATAAATATTTAAACATGACCATTTTAAGCAGCCGAAATGATTGATCCAAATCAAAGCGACACACCATCCAACACTGAGATCATGCGCTCCCAACAAATTACCGCTAATTTTAACTCATATCACATTCTTAAAATGCACGCGCCAACATAATTGATTTATTAATTGCCGCGCAAAGATCGGCTTTGGAATGACCCCCCCTACCCTATTTTCAATCAACTCACTGCAAATCATCATGCCTTGGAATAATTTACCTAAGTTGCACTTATGCGGCAAAGCACTTCACCCTATTATTCAAGGAGGAATGGGGGTGGGAATTTCCGCACATCGCTTGGCCGGAACCGTCGCCCGTCATGGCGCAATCGGCACCATCGCCAGTATTGATTTGCGCCGACATCACCCGGATTTAATGGCACAAACGGAACGCTGTCGCGATCAAGTAAAAATTGAACAAGCCAATCTGGTGGCACTGGATCGCGAAATTAAAGCCGCCAAAATCATCGCTGATGGCAATGGCCTGATCGCGGTCAACACGATGCGGGCAGTGACGCAATATACAGATTATGTCCGTCAAGCCTGTAGTAGCGGGGCAGATGCAATTGTGATGGGTGCAGGTTTACCCTTGGACTTGCCTGACTTAACTGCCGATTGGCCGCATGTCGCGCTCATTCCGATTCTATCCAATAGCCGTGGTGTGGCTTTGCTACTCAAAAAATGGCAGCGCAGGCAACGACTGCCCGATGCTATCGTGATCGAACATCCAGGTTATGCGGGGGGACATTTGGGCGCGGCTCAGTTGGATGAATTCCATGCACCGCAATTTAATTTCTCAAATGTGCTCCAAGAAATTTTCAAGATTTTTGACGAAACTGGAATTGCGCGCAAGCAAATCCCAATCATCCTGGCGGGTTGCATTAATAGTCATGAACAAATTTTTCAATTGCTTTCCCTGGGTGCAAGTGCCGTGCAAATTGGCACGCCCTTTGCCGTTACCGAAGAGGGTGACGCACATTTAACATTTAAGAAAGTATTGGCTGAAGCACGGCCCGAAGATAGTGTGACTTTCATGAGCGTGGCTGGGTTGTGGGCAAGAGCCGTTTTAACCCCTTGGTTAAAAAATTATTTACAACGCGAGGGAAAATTGCGTGCGTCTGCC
>JANONT010000315.1:0-9679 GCA_031420955.1 Candidatus Nitrotoga sp.
TGGCCGAGGTACGCAGTGTAGCGCATCCGGGGTGAGAGAGGGAGCTACAACCCATGTCCACACTTCAAGCCCGACGCTCTTAGTGTAGCGCATCCGGGGTGAGAGAGGGAGCTACAACAGTTTGTCGGCGCGCCATCGGTGTGGGATTAGTGTAGCGCATCCGGGGTGAGAGAGGGAGCTACAACGCTGAAGTAGATACCCCGCAAGGGGGTATCATTTCAGCGTCGCGCTTCGCGCAGTTTTGCAAGATGAGGGCTGTGGGATATTTGCATACTCACCATCTTGCGAAAAATAGCAATTTCAATTGGGCAACTCATCCAACCAATTTTTGGAGGGCATAAGATTTTTCTCATCGCTGAAATTTTTCAAGATCGCGTAGTTCATCCCTTCATCTATTGGGCAAAAAATTCGCACTCATGACCCCCAACGCATTGCATGATGGGCTGATTGCAAAAATAGAAAAATAAAAAAAGCCAACGCGCTGGCCGTTTCTTCAAAAAGTAGCGCGTAGCGTGAATTTATTTTCCACGCTGTTTGGCGTAAAATCTAGACTGTCAACACGCCTTGGAGAGCACATCATGACCACCGCCATCCCTTTACCGCAAACCCTCATCAAACGGCTGGAAAAACTTTCCGCTAGCTCCCGCCTCACCCCGCAATCCATCGTCAAGCAGGCCGTAACAGATCGGCTAGATTATGAAGAGTGGCTATTGGCACGTGTTGATGCGGGTATTGCGGATGCCGACGCAGGGCGCACCTACTCGCGTGAAGTCATGCTAAAAAAATTGGGTATGAGTAGTGGCCGCAAAAAGACAGGTTGAGTATTCACGCGCAGCGGGCAATGACCTTGAGTCAATCAAACGCTACATCGATGTAGACAGTCCCAAAGCGGCAGCGCGTGTGCTTGAAAGCATCTTGGCTGCGGCTGACGGCCTAATTGATTTTCCGGTGACGGGCAAGCCTTGGCGGCGCGCTGGCACACGCAAGCTGGTGCTTTCAAAATATCCCTACTCGATTATTTACCGATTGACTCCGTCAAAGGTGATCGTTTTAGCAGTGGCTCATCAGTCGCGCAAGCATTCAACATAGCTCGCACCCAAGCATCACGCTATAATTCCAATTCCCGATAAAAACGATCACTGTGTACCCGCAAGGAGTGCGCCGTGGTTGTAAGGGGCTGAAGCCCCAACAACACACGCTGTTGGCATCGTCTTCGGCTCCTAGATGAAACGACTAGCCATTCGACTAAGCCCGCAAGCGGGCAAGTCGCTGGTTATAGCCGTACTCAAATGTACTGTCTTCGTCACCTCATCCTCGCCGCCTTGTGCTCCTTTTTATCGGAAACTGGAATAAGACATCTACATATCCCCCGCTCGTTTAAAAATAATTATTTCAATAGCTCATCCAACCAATTTTTCCAACGCTGAAATTTTTCATAGAGCTTGGCTGCATCAGAGTGTGGTTGAATTTTTTTACTCTGATTAACATTCAATAAGGGCAAGCCCGATGCCAGTAATGCTGTGCCGTGCAAACTGGTTTCTGGTTGTTCGAGCAAATACACATCGCACGGCAGGCACTGGGCAATGCCTTGTTGCAGGCATTTTACTTGCGATAATCCGCCGGATAAATACACGCGCTGGAGCGGAGCTTGCCGGTAAAAATCTTCTACGATGCGCGCTACGCGAAAGGTGATGGCTTCTAACAATAGTTGGGCGATTTCGTGCTGAGCAAGGTGCGTGGTGGGTTGCGAAAATGCAAGCCCGATGTCCGCGCGAAAGTACGGCGCGCCGATGCCGCTGGGTTCGGCCAGGCAAAAAATTTCATCTCCCACGCCGCTATTTTGTGCGAAATTTTCTGGCTCACATTCGTTCACCGGATAAGGCGCGAGCGCGGCAGCAATGGAGTTGAGCGTGCCTTCGCATGCGGTATACGCATGCAAATTTTCGTCCTGATAAACCAGCGTGGTTAGATATCCCCCACCCTTTGTGGGCAAAATATTTTCTGCCGCATGCGCGGGCAAATACCGAATGACAAAACCGCCTGTGCCGAGATTTATCAAGGCATCCGCGCCATCACACGCCAAGGTGGCAATGAGTGCGGCGGATTGGTCGGCCACGCTAGCTTGCAAAATGCATCCATTATTTAGGTTCAAATTTAATCCGGCAGAGGGTTTAATTTGCGGCAAACACTGCACGGGGATACCAAATAAATCACATAACGCTGGTGACCATTGTTGCGTTTTAATATCCATCAACAAGGTGCGCGCCGCCATCGAAGCATCGGTCAAATAATGTTTGCCGCCGGTCCATCGCCAAATTAAAAATGTATCCAGCGTGCCCAGTAGCAGATCGCCTCGCACAAGCTGGGCGCGCAATTTTTCATTCAATATTGAATGCAGTTTAGGCGCGAAATAATAGGGCGTTAAGCGCAATCCGGTGCGTGCGTGGATGAAATGATTGAAATCTTGCAAGGCCGCACAACTGGCCGCGCCGCGATTATCTTGCCATGAAATAAGCGGGGTGATGGGCTGGCCGCTGGCTCTATCCCATATTAAAAATGAAGAACGCTGGCTGCATAGCCCCATTGCTGTTGGCTCTCCAGCTTGCTCTATTCGCGCGAGGCATTCGCCCAACACGCGCTCGGCTATTTTTACATATTCCAGCGCGTCACTTTCATAACGGCCATTGCTGCTGGTGATGGGGGCGGCGGGCTGCAAAAAAATGCTGCCCAACATGCCGTGTTGATCCAGCACACCCGCTTTAATCGAGGTGGTGCCGAGGTCTAGGGCAATGGTTGAAATGGGTGGGGACGGCATGGTTATTCCATTTCTAAATTGACAGTGAAATATAACTCTCTCTCCCGCAGGGCAGGAGAGGTGTCACAGTTGTAGGCTTATTGCAATTAAATTACGCGCTGGCTTCACTCACACATGCCGCAACTTCCTCTTCAATAGCGCGTTCATCCCAGCCCATAATCGGCGCGACCATGGCTGCGATGGCGTGCAAATCTTGCACAGTGAGCTTGGTTAATATCAGCAAGGGTAAGCGGCGACGCAGTAAATCTGGCAGGTGCACCACCATTTCGCTGCGCGCACAAAATAATAAATCAGCATAAATAAATGGCACGCTGGGCGCGATGCGTTGCGCCAGTTTTGAATTATTTTTCAGCAGGCCAAAAATCTCTGTCACGCGCTGGCCGTGACGACGCACCAGCCAGTCACTGCTTTCTTCATCTACGCCCAGTTGCACGGCTTGCTGACGGGCAGCGCGTAGTGCATCGTCCGCAGATGCTCCCTGCAACGTCCACGGAAAAGGCTTGCCCTTGGTCGCACACGGCCTAGTATTTTTTAACGCGATACAAATTTCATTCACGATGCTGGCGGCATCTTCCCGCGCTGAAGTGATTTTTCCACCCACGGAATAATGCACGCCATTGCGGGTAGTTTTTAGTTCCCAATCGCGGCTAACGGAGGAAGGCGTGCCTTTATCACTGCGCTTGAGCACGCGCAAACCCGCGTAGCTGTTGACTACATCCGCGTGCGTCCACGCAGTTTTCAGATAATCGTTGGCGGCGGCCAGCAGATAATTGATGTCAGCTTCTTCTACTTTTATGTGCTCAACGTCGCCC
Organism: Candidatus Nitrotoga sp.; assembly: GCA_031420955.1. GTDB lineage: Bacteria > Pseudomonadota > Gammaproteobacteria > Burkholderiales > Gallionellaceae > Nitrotoga. The sequence continues at coordinate 3,628 of JANONT010000315.1, forward strand.
TGATAATCGCTATCGGTCGTGCCCAGCAGCGTCATGCCATACCAGGGAATAATAAAAAATACGCGCCCATCCGATTTCGCGGTCAGCAGCAACGCTTCTTTTGCGCGGGTGGGCGGCAACACCAGATGCACGCCCTTGGTCAGGCGGCTGTTGCTCTGCGCAGCCTGCCACTGGCCTGCCGCATAGACAATTTGTCGCGCGCGTATCGCTACCGATTGCTGTGTAATTTGATCTTGCACAGTCGCGCCTATCGCTCGTCCATCCGCTTCGAGCAACTGCGTGAGCTGACAATAATTCACGCATACCGCACCCGCTTGCATCGCGCCCGCAATGAGCTCCAGCACCAGCCGCGCATCGTCTGTTTGCGCGTCGGCATAAATAAATCCGCCATTCAAATTTTTATTATTTAAAAAAGGAAAGCGTGCGCTGAAATCATCGCACTGGAAGTGGTGATGTTGCATGGATTTTCTCAGCCCCGCTGCCAAAAAATCATACAGCATGAGTCCCATTTTTAGTCGCCATGACCCAACGCGACTGTCGGCATATACCGGCACACCAAAGTGCAAAGGCCATACGCGATGCGGTGCGGCAGACAGCAACATGCTGCGCTCCGCGAGGGCTTTTTTGACCAATTTAAAATCGTAAGATTCGAGATAGCGCAGGCCGCCGTGAATCAATTTGCTGGATGCGGATGAGGTGGCACTCGCCCAATCACCCTGCTCGACAATGGCGACCCTTAAGCCACGCAGCGCGGCATCATACGCCACCCACGCGCCATAAATTCCGCCGCCACAAATGAGTAGATCAAATTTTTTATTGTCCGCGCTTTGAGTCACCAGCGATTGAAAATCGCGTTTCATACGTCTCTCATTTGCAGTGCTTTGTATGGCAGGTCGCTGATTAAAACATCAACCTGCAAGCTGAGGGCTAGGCCGATTTCTTGATCGCTGTTGCAGGTATAAACCGCGATGCTTTTGCCCTGTGCGCGCAATAAATTAACCACGGCTTGATCCAAATTTGCGATGGGCAAACACAGCCCGTGTAGAAAAGGTTGCGCGCTAAGCACCGCACGCATATCGTCTATCGTTTGGCAGTCTTCTAGATTGTATATCAGCGGAAAGCCAGGCCGACATTGGTGTGCGTAGATGAGGCTGATTAAATTAAAAGAAGATATATAGATTGTTTCATCCAACATTTCGCCGACGCTGCTGAGTGTTTGTCGAACTTTGATCTGGTGGCGCGCGACATCGTCCCAATCACGATTTTTAATTTCTAACAACAAGCGTGTGCGCGTGCGATACGCCGCCAAAAATTCGTCCAAACTCATAACCGATTCTGGTTTTGCATCAACCGATGGATGGGTGGTCGCAAAATGTGCAGCAAAATTCATCTCGCGTAATGGCGCGAAATCAAAATCATCAATGTGTTTGGTCGGGTGGCCGAGCTTGCCCATAAAACGGTCATGCCACAGCACGGCCACTTCGTTTCGAGTAAGCTGAATGTCAGTCTCCATGCCGTCTATGGGGTATTGCAAGGCTCGGTCAAAAGCAGCGCGAGTGTTTTCTGCTGCCTCTTGGTTTGCTCCGCGATGGGCAAAAATTAAAGTCTTTTTTTTAGGCTGCATGGATGCCTCCTTGGCTTAAATCCAGGTTATTCATTAAAACAAAACCTCGTCATTCCCGCATAGGCGGGAATCCAGCCGATTAAAAAGCCCACTCACACGATGGGGCAGCACCGCGATTTTCCGTCCCTCTACATTCGCCACAAACGGCTCGTTTTGTTCGCTACGCGGAACATTTTTTGATTGGATTCCCGCCTGCGCAGGAATGACGGGGCGGGGGATTATTTGAATTAAACAGTCAGACCATTCTCCTCACTCCGCCTCGGCGAGTAAGTTTCCCAACCGTAACAGGCGGGGCAATGCCAATAAAATTGGCGCGCCTTAAAACCACAATTCACGCAGCGATACATGGCTAGCGAACGGGTGCGCTGGTGCACCAATTTCTTAACCATTTCAATATCTGCACGATGTTCAGCCGGGGCATCGAGCAAGCGCGCTTCCAATAATTTATCCAATCCCAACAAAGTTGGGTTGCGCTGCAACTCGTCGCGCACCAGTGTATATGCGCGTTCTGCGCCATCGCGTTGTAAGATTATCGAAAATAATACATTCACCAAATCCAGAGAAGGATAAAGTTTTAAGTATTGTTGCAGCTTTACAATGCCTTCTTCGGTACGATTTATTTGTTCGTACGCATGCAGCAAACGCTCGGCCACCAGCGGCAAATATTGTGGGTTTTGTTGTTCTATTTGCTGCCAAGCAGCAATGGCTTGCGTGTAATTTTTTTCCGCGTTATCCAAGTCACCTGACATGATGGTGGCACGCACCCCATGTGGATTGGCTGCCAGTGCTTGCTCTAAATGCGCGCGTGCCACATCAATTTTATTTTGGATAATTTCTGCCGCCGCCAGCTCGCAATAAAAATTAGCGGATTGCTGGCTGTAAGATTGGTCGGAAATTAAAGATAAACGATGCGTTATATCAATTGCCTTAAGCCAATCTTTTTCTTTTTGATAGAGGTCGAGCAGCAAATCGAGTGCAGCTTTGGCGTATTCGGTGGCCTGCAATTTAAGCAATAATTCTTCAGCGCGATCTAGGATGCCCGCCTTGAGATAATCCTGCGCTAATTCAAATATCGCTTGCTGCCTTTTGTCTTCCTCTAGATCGCTACGCTCGACCAAATTGAGGTGCATTCTAATGGCGCGATCTACTTCGCCGCGACGGCGAAACAAGCTGCCCAAAGCGAAGTGTAACTCAATCGTTTGTGGATCTACTTTGACAACTTCGATGAAGGCTTCTATTGCTTTGTCTTGCTCTTCGTTCAGCAGAAAATTCAGCCCTTCAAAATAAGAGCGCGGTAGCGCGCTCGACTCAGACAATAATTGTTTGATGTCGATACGCGCCGCCAACCATCCCATCACAAAAAAAAGCGGGAAGACCAGCAACATCCATAGTTCAAATTCGATCATATTAAGCTTGTATATAACGCAGTAATAATGCGTGTTTAGAATAACAATGTAGGCCGTTTACACAGGCAGCGAATATAAAAAAAGGCGGTATCCTCTTACGAGTACCGCCCGTTTCTATACGACTATTCTCACGCTAAACAGAATCAGTAATCAACCCGCTCACGCAACTCCTTGCCAGCTTTAAAGTGTGGCACATACTTGGCTGGAACTTGCACTTTCTCTCCCGTTTTAGGGTTGCGACCCGTACGCGGAGGGCGATAGTTCAAGGCGAAGCTGCCGAAGCCGCGAATTTCGATGCGGCCACCTTGCGCCAAAGTTTCTGACATGGCATCTAAAATAACTTTCACCGCCAGCTCGGTATCTTTGGCTAACAGTTGCGGATAACGCTCCGCCAGCCTACTGATCAGATCAGAACGAGTCATTGCTTTCCCCTTGCTTATTGAGCGTCAGCCTTGCTGTTATTCATCTTGGCCTTTAGCAGCGCGCCCAAATTGGTCGTGCCAGACGATGCTGCATTATTGTCTGATGTGGCTGTGAATTTTTGCATGGCTGCAACTTCTTCCGCTTTATCGAGTGCTTTAATAGATAGATTAATGCCACGATTTTTACGGTCAACATTGGTGATAACTGCCTTAACTGTATCGCCTTCTTTGAGGTGCAAACGTGCATCTTCAACGCGCTCAGCCGATATTTCAGATGCTTTGAGATAGGCTTCAACATCACCTTCCAGCATGATGGTTGCACCCTTTGCATCCACTGCCTTAACGATGCCACTCACTAGGCTACCCTTGTCATTTGTAGCGATAAAGCCCGTAAAGACATCTCCATCCATTTGCTTTACGCCCAAGGAAATGCGCTCGCGCTCTACGTCGATAGCCAACACCACGGCTTCCAGCTCATCGCCCTTCTTATAATTACGCACGGCTTCTTCGCCAGGTATCGTCCAAGAAATATCGGATAAATGCACCAAGCCATCAATGCCACCATCCAAACCGATGAACACGCCAAAGTCGGTAATGGACTTAATTTGGCCTTTAACTTTGTCGCCCTTCTTGAAATTCAAAGCAAAGTCATCCCACGGATTCGCCTTGCACTGCTTCATGCCCAGCGAGATACGACGGCGTTGCTCGTCAATTTCCAGAATCATAATTTCGACTTCATCACCCAGCTGCACAACTTTAGATGGATGCACATTTTTGTTGGTCCAATCCATTTCCGAAACGTGCACCAAGCCTTCGATGCCCTGCTCGATTTCAACAAATGCGCCATAGTCAGTCAAATTGGTGACCTTGCCGAACAAACGTGTGCTGGCTGGGTAACGACGCTCCAGACCCAACCACGGATCATCGCCCATTTGTTTGATACCCAAAGAAACACGATTTTTTTCTTGATCAAATTTCAGAATTTTCGCTTCAACTTCATCGCCTACCGTCAGCACTTCGGACGGATGCTTGATGCGTCGCCACGCCAAATCGGTGATATGCAACAGGCCGTCAATGCCGCCCAAATCAACGAACGCGCCGTAGTCGGTGATGTTTTTAACCACGCCTTTAACAATCGCGCCTTCTTTGAGATTTTCCATAATGGCTTGACGATCTGTACCCTGGCTGGCTTCCAGCACGGCACGACGCGACACCACGATGTTATTGCGCTTGCGATCCAGCTTGATAATCTTCAACTCCATGGTTTTGTTTTCGTACGGTGTTGTGTCTTTCACCGGACGAATATCCACCAAGGAACCGGGCAAGAACGCGCGTATACCGTTGACCATGGCAGTCAAGCCACCTTTAACTTTACCGCTGACGAAGCCTTCAACAATTGTGCCTGCTTCCATCGCAGTTTCTAGATCCGTCCATGCCGCCAAACGCTTGGCTTTTTCGCGCGATAGCTTGGTTTCGCCGTAGCCATTTTCGAGCGATTCAATCGCTACAGTAACAAAGTCACCGGGCTTGACCTCAACTTGGCCATTTGCACCAAAAAATTCTTCTACGGGAATAAAGCTTTCAGACTTCAGTCCAGCATTTACCACGACCACGTTGTGGTCTATGCGGATAATCTGTGCGGTAATGAGTTCGCCTGCGCGCATTTCTTTGCGCGTCAGACTTTCTTCAAACATGGAGGCAAAACTTTCGGAATCGTTTTCAACAGCAGCGGCGTTAGCAATCATTTATATGTAGTTCCAAGACAAGTCCGCCTAAGCGGGGGGTTGGTTAAAAAACCCGAACGATGAGGTCGTTGCGGGGCTAAAAAATTTACAACTATTTACTTTCAGGCTTTTGGCTTACTTTCGCCAAAACATTGCTCACACGATAACGGCTTAACACTTCTTGCACCGCCTGCGCGATGGTGAGACTGGTGGTATCCAGCAAACTCGCTCCCACCGCCTGCTGCAAGGGTGCTGCGCTACGCTGCGTATCACGCTCGTCACGCGCACGTATCTCTCGTAAAAGGGTTGCGATGGTAGCATCCATTTCTTTTTGCATCAAGCTCGGTTCTTTCCCCACCAATCGGGGTTCTTTTCCCATCAATTGTTTAGCGCGTCGTTCTGCGCGCGCTTCGGCACTGGCGGTCAAGAAAATTTTGAGTGCCGCATCGGGAAACACCACCGAAGCCATATCGCGCCCATCTGCCACCAGTCCCGGTGCGCGGCGAAACGCATGTTGTTTATCCAACAACGCCGCACGCACGGCGGGTAATGCCGCCACTGTTGACGCGGCAGCGGCAGTTTGCTCGGAGCGTAATTCATCGCCGACTTGCACACCATCCAACCAAATTTTCTCGCCCTCAAAACGTATTTGCAAACCTGCCGCCAATTGTGCCAACTGCGCCTCGGCATCCAAGGCGATGCCGCGCTGCAACGCTGCCAACGCCAGCAAACGGTAGAGCGCGCCGCTATCTAAATAATGAAAGCCCAGCTCCTGCGCCACCAGCTGTGCGACCGTGCCCTTGCCGGAAGCGGAAGGGCCATCTATAGCAACAACAGGCACGGGTTTCACCACCTCGTCCAAACGCGCAAAGTAAT
>JANONT010000316.1:0-2310 GCA_031420955.1 Candidatus Nitrotoga sp.
TTCACCTTTGGAAAGGCGCACCACTTCTTTGGCTGCTTCTTTAGAAACGGGTGCTTTATCTGCGACTGTGGTACTCACCGTGCCAGAAACCTCTTGTTTGGCGGCTTGTTCTGCAACAGGCATAGATTGAGTAGCCGCCGCGAGCTGTTGGCGATAGGCATGCCAATCTGCTACTTGGGTACGTATTTCATGCTTAGCTTGGCTCTGCGTAATTTCGTTTATCTCGGCCAAATCTGGAATGCGGATAACTTTTCCAACATTTAAGCGATTCATATTTTTACCGGAAAACGCACGGGCATTGGCTCGGTAAAGGGCTAGCAGCATTCGTTCTAGGCTTACTTCTGGCGGCTTAACCTGTAACGCGAGTTTGGCTAAGGTGTCACCACGCTTGGTGAGGATAGGCGGTTCAGCAAGAGTTGTCGCCAACTCTGGTGCAAAGTCAGTTGCGGCGGCGGGCATTGCGGCGTCAGTGGGTTGCCACTCTGTAGGGACAGCATCTGCGGTGAGTGCAGAAGGTGCTGTGTCACCTGTTCCTGCATCTGAAACGAGCGGGACAACGGATATTTCTTCGGGTGCCGATACAGCAGCGCTGATGGGGGCGACACTTTCTGTAGCCGCGCCTTCGGCGGAAGCAACATCAATAGGTAATGAGCTATCTGCCACCGGCATATCCATTACGCTGGGCTCGATTGGCATGACTGTTGATGGTGTGGGTTGCTCCATCACATAGCCAGGTGGATCTAGCAAAAAGGTATATTCGCGCAGTAATTTACCGGAGGGCCAGGTAATTTCAATCAACAGGCTGATAAATGGCTCGTTGATGGGTTTGGTTGAGGTGATTTTTAGGATAGGTTGGCCGCTGACGGGATGTTCTTCAATCTGAAAAGCAAGCATGGGCAAGCCGAATGGATAATCCATACCTGCCGTCTTGAATGCATCTGGAGTAGCCAAACGCGCCGACAGGCTGCTGGCCTCGGCCTTGTTGGCAGTCTCGATATCAACTTTGACTCGTAGCGGCTGACCCAGTGCTGACGCTACATTTGCGCTCCCCATCGTTACGGCTGTAGATAGGTCTGACAAGAGCAAGCCCACTAACAATGCAAGTACTAACCTTGAAGCTTTAAATGATGATGATTTCAACACGCACCCACCTTAGCGAATATTTTACACAAGTAACATAACATCATAGAGTTATCAGCACAAGCTAAAAGTACACTTTACATGCCGTCTAGGATATTTCCCCCAATTTTTCGCAAAAATAACTTTATAAATATTTCTCTATCAAAATCTCGGCAATTTGCACGCTATTGAAGGCTGCACCTTTGCGGACGTTATCGCTCACCACCCACATATTCAAACCATTTGGATGGGATATATCTTCGCGAATGCGCCCAACCATCGTAGCATCCTGTCCCTCTGCCTCTATCGGGGTGGGATAGCCGCCTGGCTCCCGCTTATCCATGACTTTTACGCCGGGTGCTTTTTCTAATAACGCGCGCGCATCAACCGCGCTAATTTTTCTTTTAGTCTCAATGTGCACCGCCTCAGAGTGTCCGTAAAAAACTGGCACGCGCACGGCGGTAGGATTTACCATCACGCTGTCGTCCTCTAAAATTTTACGGGTCTCCCACACCATTTTCATTTCTTCCTTGGTGTAGCCGTTATCCATAAACATGTCAATCTGCGGCAACACATTAAACGCAATGCGCTTAGGATAAACCTCGGTGACCACATTTTGTTGGCTGAATAACGCGCGAGTTTGCGCGGCTAATTCCTCAACTGCCTCTTTGCCCGTGCCTGATACCGCTTGATAAGTGGCGACGTTGATGCGTGTGATGCCCACCGCGTCATAAATAGGTTTCAGTGCCACCAGCATCTGGATGGTGGAGCAGTTGGGGTTGGCTATAATGCCGCGATTTTTATATTGCGCGATAGCGTGCGGGTTAACTTCCGGCACCACCAGCGGAATATCTGCGTCATAGCGAAACTGCGAGGTGTTGTCGATGACCACGCAGCCGGCAGCGGCGGCGATGGGCGCGTATTTTTCCGACACGCTGGCACCCGCCGAAAACAAACCGATCTGGGTTTGTGAAAAATCAAACCCATCCACATCTAAAACGGTGATTTCCTGATTGCGAAAAGTTACGGTCGATCCTGCCGAACGGCTGGATGCGAGCGGATACAATTTACGCACAGGAAATATGCGCTGCTCCAGAATGGACAGCATCGCTTCGCCCACCACGCCCGTTGCGCCCAAAATACAAACATCGTACTGCTTAGTCATGTTACTTCCTTAAATCAAATTTCAAT
>JANONT010000317.1:0-10095 GCA_031420955.1 Candidatus Nitrotoga sp.
ACGATGGCCTAGGTTCTAACCTCACCATACAAGTCAAAAATAATCGCGTCATGCGCGTCTTACCGAGCGAGAACGAAGCAATCAACGAATGCTGGTTGTCGGATAAAGACCGCTTCAGCTACGAAGGGTTAAATTCAGCCGAGCGTTTGACCAAGCCTATGCTCAAGCAGGACGGGCAATGGCTGGAAGTGGAATGGAACGTCGCGCTGGAGTATGTGGCGAATGGCTTACGTCAAATTAAAGATGAATCGGGCGCGGATCATATTGCTGCGCTGGCCACCCCGCACTCGACCTTGGAAGAGCTTTATCTGTTGCAAAAATTAGTGCGCGGCTTGGGCAGCAATAATGTTGATTTCCGTTTGCGCCAGTCTGATTTCAGCACGGATGGCAAGCAGGCAGGCGTGCCTTGGCTGGGTATGGCGGTGGCCGACATCAATAAGATAGATCGTTTTTTATTGATAGGCAGCTTCTTGCGTAAAGACCAACCCTTGCTGGCTGCACGCGTGCGCCAAGCGGTAAAAAAAGGCGCGCAATTAAACGTACTTCATGCCGCTGATGATGAGTTGCTCATGGCGGTAAAAAATAAATCCATCGTCTCACCCACGGATATGGTGGCGGTGCTGACGCAAATATTGCAAGCCTTGACGCTGGCTAAACAAGGCACTTCGGCGGCAACGGATACAAGTGCGGTCGCAAAAATTGCCGAGAGTTTGGCCAGTGGCGAGCGCGTAGCAATCTTGCTCGGTAACTTTGCCCAGCAGCATCCGCAAGCGGCGCAATTACAATCCTTGGCGCAACAAATCGCCGCGTTATGTGGCGGCAAGTTTGGCTTCCTCGGTGAGGCGGCTAATAGCGTCGGTGGTTACTTGGCTAGGGCCGTGCCTTTTGGTGCGGGAGTCGGAATGAATGCCACTGCAATGTTGGCCTCGCCGCGGAAAGCTTATATTTTGTTGAATGTTGAAGCTGATTTGGATACGCATAATCCGCAGCAAGCTGTCGCTGCCATGCGTGCAGCCGATATGGTGGTTGCACTCAGCGCGTACAAACACAATGCCTTGGATTACGCTGACGTGATGTTGCCGATTGCGCCATTCACCGAAACATCCGGCACCTTCATCAGCACCGAAGGCCGTGTGCAGAGTTTCAAAGGCGTGGTGCAACCCTTAGGTGAGGCGCGCCCAGCGTGGAAAATTTTGCGCGTGTTGGGTAATCTATTGGGTATATCTGGTTTCGAGCAAGATAGCAGCGAAGCTGTGCGTGATGAAGCGTTGGCGGGAGCTGATATTGTGACCAAGCTGAATAATGCGGTGCGCGACATTGCGCCTGCAACAGCGGCCACCCAGACTGGTTTGCAGCGCGTGAGTGATGTGCCGATTTATTTCGCCGATGCGATTGCGCGCCGTTCCCAACCATTGCAAGCGACCACCGATGCCGCCGAGCCAGTGGTGATGATGCATGGCGATGAGTTTTCCAAGCTGGGCATTAAAACTGGCGATCAAGTTAAAGTGAGCCAAGGGCAGGGCAACATTAGACTCGTTGCGCGCACTGACAACACTCTGCCTAAGGGCGTGGCGCGTGTGGCAGCTGGTCACACTGCCACCGCAAAATTGGGTGCGATGTTTGGTGCAGTAACGGTGGAGCGCGCATGATAGAGCTGTTACAAACAGTACATGAGCTGGGCAACGGCTACCTAGGCGCGGCTTGGTTGCCGGTGTGGACGCTGGTGAAAATCTTAGCCATCGTAGGCCCTATTTTTATCAGCGTGGCCTACATCACTTTGGCCGAGCGCAAAGTCATAGGCTATATTCAAGCGCGCATTGGCCCTAACCGCGTGGGCTATTTTGGTTTACTGCAACCTTTAGCCGACGGCATCAAGCTGCTGCTCAAAGAAATTATTATCCCGTCTGGCTCTAATAAATTCTTATTCATCATCGCGCCCGTACTGGCTTTAGTACCGGCCTTGGTAGCATGGGCGGTGGTGCCGATTTTTGATGGCATTGTGTTGGCAGATGTGAACGCGGGATTGTTATACATTTTGGCGATGACCTCGCTCGGCGTGTATGGCGTAATCATTGCGGGCTGGGCCTCTAATTCCAAGTATGCATTTTTGGGCTCGCTACGTTCTGCCGCGCAAATTGTGTCGTATGAAATTCCCATGGGTTTTGCATTGGTATGCGTGCTGATGGTTTCTGGCAGCATGAATCTCGGCGAAATCGTGAACGGTCAAAAAAGCGAAATGGGCTTGCTCGGCTGGTATTTTATCCCGCTGTTCCCGATGTTCATCGTGTACTTTATCGCGGGCGTGGCGGAAACCAATCGCTCGCCGTTTGACACAGTAGAAGGCGAATCCGAAATTGTGGCGGGCTTCCACGTCGAATATGCGGGTATGGGATTCGGGTTGTTCATGCTAGCCGAATACGCCAACATGATTTTGATTGCTGCCCTCACCGCACTATTATTTTTAGGCGGCTGGCTCAACCCATTTCATGGCGTGCCGCTGCTGGGCGAGCTGACCGATCACATCCCTGGCATCTTGTGGATGCTCGGCAAAATATCATTCGTGCTATTTATTTTTCTGTGGTTCCGTGCAACTTTCCCGCGCTATCGTTACGACCAACTGATGCGCTTGGGTTGGAAAATATTAATCCCGATCACGCTCGTTTGGCTGGTGGTGGTGGGCGTGTGGATGCAAACGCCGTATTGGTTGTGGTGAGGCAATGATGGAAAAAATGACAGGTTTCTTTAAATCCTTTTTGCTGATTGAGTTGCTCAAGGGCATGGCTTTAACTGGGCGATATTTATTCTCCAGAAAAATTACAGTGCAGTTCCCCGAAGAAAAAACGCCGCAAGGATTTCGCTTCCGTGGGCTGCACGCGCTGCGTCGTTACGGTAATGGCGAAGAGCGTTGCATCGGCTGCAAGCTGTGCGAAGCGGTATGCCCAGCGTTGGCGATAGCCATTGAAACCGAGGAACGCCCCGACGGCACGCGCCGCACGACGCGTTATGATATCGACATGACCTTATGCATTTTCTGCGGCTTGTGTGAAGAATCCTGCCCAGTGGATGCGATTGTAGAAACGCGGGTGTTGGAATATCACGGTGAAAAACGCGGTGACTTGTATTACACCAAACCGATGCTGTTGGCGATGGGCGCAAAGCACGAAAAGCAAATCGCGCAAGATAAAGCAGCAGATGCGAAATATAGATAAGAGCGAAACGCCCCTTTTTCATTTTTGCTCTTTATGGGTTTCCCGAATTTAAGGGTTGATTAGATGATGAGTTTTGACACTTTGGTTTTTTACATGTTTGCGACAGTGGCGGCAATCTCTGCCATGCGCGTGGTGACGGTACGTAACCCGGTGCATGCAGCCCTGTTTTTGGTTGTGGCATTTGTCAGTACGGCGGGGGTGTGGTTGTTGCTGGAGGCAGAATTTTTAGCCATCACTTTGGTGCTGGTATATGTCGGTGCGGTCATGGTGTTGTTCCTGTTTGTGGTGATGATGCTGGACATCAACATCGCGCAGCTACGAGAAGGTTTCTGGCGTTGGTTTCCGTTTGGTCTGACGCTTGCATTGATTATGGTGGTGCAAATGGTGGCTGTGGTGGGCAACCGTCAAACCATTGAAACAGGTGTGACGATCGCTAAACACGCGGCTGATTACAGCAACACCAAAGAGTTGGGGCGCATTATTTATACGGATTATGTGTATCCGTTTGAGTTGGCTGCCATCGTATTACTAGTCGCGATTATTGCGGCAATCGCGCTCACTTTGCGCCATCGCAAAGATGCGAAATCACAAGACGTGGCGCAACAAGTGGCCGTGCAAAGAAAAGATCGTATTCGCGTGGTCTCTATGCCATCCGAGCGCAAAGACAGTTAAGGATAAAATTATGTTGAGCTTAAGTCTGGCGCATTATCTAGTGTTTGGCGCGATCCTCTTTGCGATCGGTATCGTCGGGATATTTTTAAATCGTAAAAATTTGATCGTATTGTTGATGTCCATCGAATTAATGTTACTGGCGGTTAATACCAACTTCATCGCCTTTGCCCGCTATTTGGACGATACAGCGGGGCAAGTTTTTGTGTTCTTTATCCTTACCGTTGCCGCCGCTGAGGCCGCTATTGGCTTGGCGATTTTGATCGTGCTGTTCCGCAATCTTCGCACCATTAACGTTGATGATATTGGTAGCCTGAAAGGTTAATAGTGCAATGAGCAATATGCAAAATCTCTACTTGCTGGTTCCCCTCGCGCCATTGTTGGGCGCGATTCTCGCCGGACTGCTAGGCCATATTTTGGGTCGCGCTTGGACACACCGCATCACCATCTTGATGGTGATGGTGTCTTTCGTTGTATCGGTGATGATTTTTCAAGATGTCATGGCGGGCAACACTTTCAATGGCACGGTCTATACGTGGATGACTACCCCTGATGCGAGATTTGAGGTGGGTTTTCTGATAGATCAGTTGACTGTTTTGATGATGTTGGTCGTGACCTTTGTCTCGCTCATGGTACATATCTATACCATTGGCTATATGCAAGAAGACGCGGGCTATCAGCGGTTCTTCAGCTACATCTCGTTGTTTACTTTTTCCATGCTGATGCTAGTCATGTCCAACAATTTCCTGCAATTATTTTTTGCGTGGGAAGCGGTGGGGCTGGTGTCTTATTTGTTGATTGGTTTTTGGTACACGCGCCCGACGGCCATTTACGCCAACCTCAAAGCATTTTTGGTCAACCGCGTGGGCGACTTTGGCTTCTTGCTCGGCATCGGTTTGGTGTTGATGGTATTCGGCACGCTCGATTACCAGACTGTGTTTAACCATGCGGCCAGCCACGCCAATGACGTAGCCCCTATCGCGGGCGTATCGTGGAATTTAATGAGCGCGATTTGCATCCTTTTGTTTATCGGTGCGATGGGTAAATCCGCGCAGTTTCCTTTGCATGTTTGGTTGCCCGACTCGATGGAAGGCCCCACCCCGATTTCTGCGTTAATCCACGCAGCGACCATGGTCACCGCCGGAATTTTTATGGTGGCGCGCATGTCACCGCTGTTTGAATTATCCGAAACAGCCTTGTCTTTTGTCATGGTCATTGGCGCGATTACCGCGTTGTTCATGGGCTTTCTGGGGATTATTCAAACCGATATCAAGCGCGTCATCGCTTATTCCACTTTGTCGCAACTGGGTTATATGACTGTGGCACTGGGGGCTTCGGCTTACTCTGTGGCAATTTTCCATTTAATGACGCACGCGTTTTTCAAAGCCTTGCTGTTTTTGGCCGCAGGTTCGGTGATTATGGCCATGCATCACGTGCAGGATATCAGGCAGATGGGGGGGCTGCGTAAATACATGCCGATCACTTGGATCACCTTTCTAATCGGTTCGCTGGCTTTGATCGGTACGCCCTTCCTCTCCGGATTTTATTCCAAAGAAAGTATTGTTGAGGCCGTGTATTTATCGCAATTACCGGCTTCTGGCTTTGCTTATTTTGCGGTAGTGGCGGGAGTGTTCGTCACCGCGTTTTATTCCTTTCGTTTGTACTTCTTGGTGTTTCACGGGCAAGAGCGGTTTGGCCAAGCGAGCGATCATCAACCCGCAGCGCATGACACAGCCGATCATAACGAGGCAGATCATCATGGGGAGATCGCACATGACGATCACCATGGCTTAGCGCCCGGACAAAAGCCGCACGAGTCACCATGGGTGGTCACCTTCCCGCTTATTTTGCTGGCTATTCCGTCTATTGGAATTGGCGCACTGGCGTTCGATCAACTCTTACATTATGGATACTTCGGCGATTCAATTTTTGTGGCTGAGGCGCATCAGATTGGACTTTTAGCCGCATTGATGCATCACGAAATTATCGAGCATCCGGTCAGTATGGCACTGCACGCATTTATGACACTGCCCTTCTGGCTAGCGGTGGGTGGTGTGTTCACGGCTTGGCTCTTCTACATGAAACGCCCCGATATTCCTGAAATGCTCAAGCATCGTTTCGAATTTGTGTACACCATGTTAGAAAACAATTATTACTTTGATCGATTTAACGACTGGTTTTTTTCCGGCGGCACACGCGGATTAAGCCGATTTCTGTGGAAATTTGGCGACGTAAAGTTGATTGATGGCCTCATGGTCAATGGCTCAGCACGCTTGATTGGTGCATTCTCCGGCGTGATGCGTACCGTGCAAACCGGCTACATTTACCACTATGCCTTTTCTATGATTATCGGCGTATTTTTGCTGCTGACCATACGCAATTGGTTTGAATGAGGCTGGACATCAATACTTTTAGCCGCAATACATTTATATGAATATTGGATGAATAAAGTATGATTTTTGGATTCCCCTTGTTAAGCGTTGCCATCTGGTTGCCCATCCTTTTCGGATTATTGATTATGGCAACGGGCGGTGATCGCAACGCGCCATTGGCTCGAATTCTCGCATTGTTAGGTGCAATTTTAGGATTTGTGGTCACCATTCCGCTGTATACGGGCTTCGACAAAACCACCAGCCTCATGCAATTTGTCGAGTTGCATGATTGGATTACGCGCTACAACATTCACTATCACTTGGGCGTAGATGGCATCTCGGTTTTATTTATTTTGCTCAACAGCTTCTTCACACCGTTAGTGGTGATTGCGGGTTGGAAGGTTATAGAGAAGCGCGTGGCACAATACATGGCGGCATTTTTAATTATGTCCGGCCTCATCAACGGCGTATTTGCCTCGCTGGATGCGGTGTTGTTCTACGTATTTTGGGAGGCCATGCTCATCCCGATGTTTATCATTATCGGTGTGTGGGGCGGCGCAAACCGCGTGTATGCGGCAGTGAAATTTTTCCTGTACACCTTGCTCGGCTCGCTGTTGATGTTGATTGCCTTGCTCTATCTTTACAATCAATCCGGCGGCAGCTTTGCGATACTGGATTACCATAAACTCGCCATTCCGCTGAATGCTCAAATTTTAATATTCATCGCATTCTTCATGGCCTTTGCAGTTAAGGTGCCGATGTTCCCCGTCCATACTTGGTTGCCAGATGCACACGTTGAAGCACCCACGGGCGGCTCGGTGGTACTGGCAGCAATTATGCTGAAAGTCGGCGCATACGGCTTTATCAGATTCTCCATGCCCATCGCGCCAGATGCTAGCCAGCAATTGTCTGGTGTGATGATCGCGCTGTCGTTGATCGCCGTGGTATACATCGCGCTGGTGGCACTGGTGCAGACCGATATGAAAAAATTGGTGGCGTATTCCTCCGTGTCGCACATGGGCTTTGTCACCTTAGGTTTATTCATGTTCAATTCGTATGGCGTAGAGGGCGCGCTGCTGCAAATGATTTCGCATGGCTTTATATCCGGCGCATTGTTTGTTTGCATAGGCGTGATGTACGACCGTATGCACACGCGCAATATCGCCGATTACGGCGGAGTGGCGAACAAGATGCCGATATTCGCGGCCTTCTTCGTGCTGTTTGCGATGGCTAACGTGGGCTTGCCCGGCACCAGCGGATTCGTCGGCGAATTCATGGTTATCATGGGTGCGGTTAAAGTCAATTTCTGGTATGCATTTTTAGCGGCCAGCACGCTGATTTTTGGCGCGGCTTATACCCTATGGATGGTCAAGCGAGTGATCTTTGGCGCGGTCGCCAACCAACATGTCGCCCATTTAACCGATATGAATGCCCGCGAAATATTCGTGTGTACTGTCTTAGCCGCAGCCGTTTTGGCGATGGGGTTATACCCGTTGCCGTTCAGCGAAATCATGCATGTATCCGTGAGCGACTTGCTGGTGCATGTCGCACGCTCCAAGCTTTAATGAGGAATTTATGAATTATCTAGCCACCCTGTCCCCGCTATACGCAGAAATATTTCTGCTGGTGATGGCGTGCACCATCTTGATTGTGGATTTGTTCGTCACGAATCCCGCCAAAACGCCCACCTATTTGCTGGTGCAAATTACCTTGTTTGGTTGCGCCTTTTTAACAGTCTTCACCTATCAACCGGGCGTGGTGTATTTGTTTAGTAACATGTTCGTGGATGATTTGATGTCCGACGTGCTCAAGTTGCTGAGCTATTTAGGCATGTCTATGGTGTTGGTTTACTCGCGTACTTATCTCATGGTGCGCGGCCTGTTTACGGGCGAGTTCATGGTGCTGTTGCTGTTCACCTTGCTCGGCATGATGGTCATGATTTCCGCCAGCCACTTTTTAACGCTGTACATGGGTTTGGAATTATTGTCCCTGAGCTTATATGCGATGGTTGCGCTCCAGCGTGACTCAGCCGCCAGCACCGAAGCTGCTATGAAATATTTCATTCTGGGTGCGTTGGCCTCCGGCTTATTGCTGTATGGTATTTCTATGTTGTACGGGGCAACGGGCACGCTGGAATTGAATGCCGTATCAGAGGCGATTACGCGCGGTGCGGCGGACAAAAATCTATTGGTATTCGGCCTCGTGTTTGTGGTTACGGGCTTAGCTTTCAAACTGGGCGTGGTGCCGTTCCACATGTGGGTGCCGGACGTTTATCATGGCGCACCTACCGCCGTGACCATGTTGATCGGCTCTGCACCCAAGCTCGCGGTATTCGCCTTCGTCATGCGGATTTTGGTAGAGGGCTTGCAGCCCTTGCTCGTGCATTGGTCGGGCATGCTGGTCATTCTTGCTGTGCTGTCTATGGCACTCGGCAATATCGTCGCTATCGCACAGACCAATCTCAAACGGATGTTGGCTTATTCCACCATCGCACACATGGGTTTTTTGCTGTTAGGGATACTCAGCGGCGGGCTGGAAGGTTACGGCTCGGCCATGTTTTATGCCGTGGTTTATGTGCTGATGAGTC
This sequence comes from Candidatus Nitrotoga sp., assembly GCA_031420955.1. Classification (GTDB taxonomy): domain Bacteria; phylum Pseudomonadota; class Gammaproteobacteria; order Burkholderiales; family Gallionellaceae; genus Nitrotoga. Next base: position 8,838 of record JANONT010000317.1, read on the forward strand.
TGGGTAGCTTTGGCATGATTATGCTGCTGTCGCGTGAGGGATTTGAAGCGGACACGCTGAACGACTTTAAGGGGCTCAACCAGCGCAGCCCGTGGCTGGCACTGATGATGATGTTGCTGATGTTTTCCATGGCGGGCGTGCCGCCAACCGTAGGCTTTTATGCGAAATTTTCCGTACTGCAAGCAGCGGTCAGCGCGGGCTATATTTCTTTAGCGGTGATCGCGGTGCTGTTCTCACTCATCGGCGCGTTCTATTATTTACGTATCGTCAAACTTATGTACTTTGATGCGCCAGAGACCCACGCGCCTATCTCTATACAGCCCGATAGCGGCTTGCTCATTTCTATTAACGGCCTAGCCTTGCTGGTGTTGGGCATGTTGCCCGGCACGCTCATGTCGATCTGTGCGGTGGCGGTGCAGAGGTCTTTATTGTTGCCTTAGCATCGTTGCTTGGGTGGTATTGTCTAGGTGAAGTTGCTTGAGCTAGTTAAGTTGAGCAGGAATAAAAAAACGGCAGGCTTGAAGCCTGCCGTTTTTCATGAGTGCGATATAAAATCGCGATAAAACTTAGTCTCTCACCGCCTCAATTTCAAACACCAGTTTGATGTTATCGCCCACTGCTGGCACGCCATACTTCATGCCGAAGTCAGAACGCTTAATTTCTGTGCTGGCATCTGCGCCGCATACGAATTTTTTTGGGTCCATCGGATGGGTGCCGCAATTAAATGAGTTCACTTCTAATTTAACTGGCTTTGTTACGCCCAACATGGTCAGGTTACCTTCTACGGTTTTGGGCTTGTCCCCTTTGAATTTCATTGCGGTAGATTTAAAAGTGAGGGTAGGGAATTCAGCCACATTGAAAAAGTCGGGCGTACGCAAGTGATCGTCGCGTTTCGCATGGCCTGTGTTAATTGAAGCAGCCTCGATGCTGAATTCAACCGTGCCTTTTTTTGCGGCGGCATCCAGTGTCACTTTTCCACTGCTAGCATCGAAGCGACCCTGCATGGTAGAAAAGCCTAGGTGGCTCACGCTAAAGTGCGGATAAGTGTGGGCGGGATCAATGGTGTAAGAATCTGCTGCGTGGGCGGCCAGTGGCAAGCTACCTGTAACGAGTAGAGCGAGTAATGAGCGTTTCATCATGGTAAGACTCCTGTAACTAACAATTAAAAAGGCGGCGCGTCGTTAACACGCCAACTGAGATACACCGCTACCGCCGCACCGCTTAACGTGGCAACCGATAGGAGTGTGCTTTGCAGCCA
>JANONT010000318.1:0-1755 GCA_031420955.1 Candidatus Nitrotoga sp.
CAATTTATCAAGCACTATCCCAAAGTAAAACTCAGCTTGCATCAAGGCAGCCCCACGCAAATCGCGCAGCAGGTGCTGAGTGGCGAGGCGGACATCGCCATCGCCACCGAAAGCCTCACGCTCTATGATGAACTGGTCACCCTGCCCTGCTACGAGTGGAATCACTGCGTCATTGTGCCGCCTAAACATCCGCTGCTGCTGGAGAAAAAACTGACGCTGGCAAAAATCGCACACTACCCCATCATCACTTATGACTTTGCTTTTAGCGGTCGAGGCAAAATCAACGCCGCGTTTGAGGCGCAGCAGCTCAACCCCAACATTGTGCTCACCGCGATTGATGCCGATGTCATTAAAACCTATGTCGAGCTGGGCTTGGGCGTGGGAATTTTGGCACAAATGGCGTTTATTCCAGCGCGCGATAAACATCTGCGTATGATTAATGCGGATCATTTATTCAAAACCAGCACCACCCGTATTGCCATTCGCAGCAACGAACACCTGCGCGGCTATGCGTATCATTTTATAAAATTATTTGCGCCGCAGCTCACACAAGAAGTGGTAACAAACGCAATGAATAAATAACAAAAAATGGCTTCTGGAAAATTTGCATTTTTTATAGAATCAGTCGAGAATCACACTCACTATCCATACCCGCTACGCAGACCCATAAGCATCCACTTTTCGGGTTGCACTCAGAAGGAAACACAATAGCCGCATCCAGTAAGCACGCTCATCCACAGGAGACAAAAAAATGAAGCAAAAATCCGCCATTCATTCACCACTGTTCAACCGTAGCGCACTGGCCATTGCACTGGCTGCTACGCTCTCCCTAACCGCCACCCCCTCTGCTTACGCTTTTGAATTTGAAGTCACCCCGGACGGTAGCACCCATGCTTTAACCGGTAGTTTTGATACCACTATTTCTCTGGGCGCATCCATGCGCATGAGCGACCGTGATCCCGCGCTGGTCAGCATTGCCAACGGCGGCACCAGCCGCGATCCAAACTCGGACGATGGCAATTTGAATTACGACAAAGGTGATTTATTTTCTACCGCCCTCAAAGCCACGCACGAGCTGAATGTACGCAGTGATAATTTAGGTTTTTTTGGGCGCGCTTCGTATTTTTATGACCACGCGGTGATGAGCAAAGATGAGTTGGATTCCCACGCCCAAGACCGTTCTGGGCGCGCCTTTCAAATGTTGGATGCGTACCTGTACACCAACGTTAAAGTGGGCGAACGCAATTTAAATCTGCGCGCGGGCAAACAAGTGGTCAGTTGGGGTGAGAGCACATTTATCCAAAATGGGATCAATGTGATTAACCCGATTGATGTATCCAAGCTGCGCATCGCGGGCGCGGAATTAAAAGAAGGCTTGCTGCCCACGGGCATCGTTTGGGCTTCGCAAGAAGTCAGCGATAACTTCACCGTAGAAGGCTATGTGCAAACCAACCACAAAAAAACCCAGCTTGATCCACGCGGCACGTTCTTCAGCAGCAATGACTTTGTACCCGATGGGGCAGACCCAGCCTATACTGGATTTGGGCGGAGGAATGATGGGCACGGCGCAGCGGGAACTTTTCCGGCCGTAGCCACTGCTCAACTCATTGCCCCGCGCTCGGCGGATCGCGAAGTATCTGACGACGGCCAGTATGGCTTGGCCTTGCGTACCTTAACTAAAAGCAATAGTGAATTTGGTTTTTTATGCGATGAATTACCATAGCCGCACACCGTTTGTATCCGGCAAGCGGGGCG
>JANONT010000319.1:0-1726 GCA_031420955.1 Candidatus Nitrotoga sp.
GTGCTGGTTTTTTGGTTGTAGGCGGCGGGGCTAAGTACGAGGGCGGGGCGGTGTCCGGCTTGTTCGTGTCCGGCTTGTTCGTGTCCGGCTTGTTCGTGTCCGGCTTGTTCGTGTCCGGCTTGCGGTGAAAATTCCAGCCAAACAATATCACCCACATCCGGCACAAAACGGCGCGCCATTACCAGGCTTCCTTGCCGACGGGCGCACCTGTTTCGATGGGTTTATGCTGATTTTTGGCGGTAATGCTGCCCAACAATTTGTCGAGCTTGTATGCTTTGCGGCGTGACGGTTCGATGACGATGCGCCCTTGTTCTTCGCGCACATCGACAGGTTGATCCAAGGCGACATTCGCCGCTGTCATAATGGCTACGGGGATACGCACCGCCGCGCTATTGCCCCATTTTTTGATGATAACTTTCATGGTGAGCCTCTTTGCATAGTTTTATTGGTTGAAATTTAAGGGGGCACACACGATGTGTCAACATTGTTTATACAGGATTGCCGTGTGTTTTTTAGCCTCACTCACCCCCGATAAACAACCTGCCCATCAAGCAGCGTATATTTCACCCTGCCCTGCATCTCATAACCGTTGAACGGGGTATTTTTGCCTTGGCTTTTGAGCGCGGCAGGCTCTACCTTCCAACTTTCTTTTGGATCAAAAATGCAAATATCTGCATGTGCACCAACGGATAAGTGCCCCATTTTTTGCCCCAATATTTTTGCGGGATTAATGGTGACGCGAGACAGTGCATCCAGCAGCGGGACGTTTGCTTGCTCGGCCCATTTCAACACCAAGGGCAATAAAAGTTCTATGCCAGTTGCACCTGCTTCGGCTTCGGCGAAGGGCAGTTGTTTGGCATCATCATCGACAGGCGAATGGTTGGAACAAATCGCGTCTATCGTGCCGTCCAGTAGTCCGGCGCGCAGTGCCTCCTTATCGCGCAGGCCGCGTAACGGCGGAATTAAATTACAGTTGGCATCAAAGTAGCCGATGTCCATTTCGGTGAGATGCAGGTGGTTGATGTCCACATCGCAGGTCACCGCCAGCCCTTCGCGTTTGGCGGCGCGCAATAGTTCCACCCCAGCCGCGCTGGAGATGCGACAGATATGCAGCGTTACGCCCGTGGTGCGCGCCAGTTGCAAAATAGTTGCCAGCGCGGTGGTTTCTGCCACCATGGGAATGGCGGGCAACCCCAATCGAGTGGCCACTTCACCATCGTGCGCGACGCCATTTTTTGCCAGAAAACTGTCTTGCGGACGCAGCCACACGCGGTAACCAAACGTGGCGGCATATTGCATGGCGCGCATCAGCACGCGCGTGTCGGTGAGCGGCGCATCGGCCTGGCTAAAGGCTTTGCAGCCGGCATCCGTCAGTTCGATCATCTCGGTGAGTTCCGCGCCCTTCAAGCCGTAAGTCAACGCGCCTATCGGAAACACGCGGCATTGGTTGAGCGACCGCGCGCGGTGTTTGAGCATTTCCACCAGTCCCGGTTCGTCCAGCGGCGGGTCGGTATCCGGCGGACATGCCAGGCTGGTGACCCCGCCCGCGACTGCCGCTTGCATTTCTGATTCCAGCGTCGCCATGTATTCGTAACCCGGTTCGCGCAGACGCGCGGCCAGATCCATTAAACCGGGCATGACGATCAACCCGCTCGCATCGATGGTTTGATCTACCACAAAGCCGCCGGGTGCTGTGCCGATTGCGGCAATTTTTCGCGCGGCGATG
>JANONT010000320.1:0-2203 GCA_031420955.1 Candidatus Nitrotoga sp.
GCGGCATGATCTTACGAAAGATATTGAGTATAAAACCGCTGATCAATGTGCGTCGCAACGCAGGAACACCCAGCACAGCAATCACTAAAATGAGTATCGGCAACACCACTGTAAATAATTCTTCAGACAGCCTGCTTTCAATGGCCAGCAAGGGCACGAAGACGAGCAGTGCTAACAACCAGCCCCAAATAGAAGCGCGAAAAAACGCCAGCAACATCGCCGTGATGAGCAACAGAAAAAGAATCAAAATGATGGTCATATTACTATCCTTAAAAGTGGCAACGCCACGAGTGTCTAGGCAACACCTTGCAATTGAATGAACTGTAACGCCAAGCGGCAACGCTTACAATGCAAAAATGAATGCGATGTAAATTCAGCACAAAGTGAATTCAGCATCCCTTACGAATATAGCTCTGCTTGCAACCATCACAGAACTGAATATGGGGCTGGAATCTACCTTATTCCGGTTTGCTAGGACATCTCCCTTGTACCTTTAGTCTTGCTGTGTTAGAAATCGCTCAAGGGATGCAGGGCAAGGCGAATCCCCCCGTAAAGGGGAGGCCGGTGGGTATCCGGCGGCAGTGCCGCCACCCTCCCGCTCTTGGCGAGGAAGCGGAGTTGACTCGGTGTCAATGAGCATTCCGAGCCGAGATTTAACGCCGCCATGCGCCCTTCAGCGGTTTAATGACGCAGCAAGATCAACGTATTTTATCCACCGCTTCTTCCACCCGCTCCACCGCAATCACTTCCATCCCCACAATTTTTTGCTTCGGTTTATTCGCCTTGGGAATAATCGCCAAGGTAAAACCTAACTTCGCAGCTTCGCGCAACCGCTCCTGCCCGCGCTGCACGGGGCGCACTTCCCCGGCCAGCCCCACTTCTCCAAACACGATCATTTTTTCGGGTAGCGGTTTATTTTTTAATGACGAAACCATCGCCAACAAAACCGCGAGGTCCGCGCCGGGTTCGGTGATTTTCACTCCACCCACAGCATTGATAAACACGTCTTGATCGAAGCAAGCGATGCCCGCGTGGCGATGCAACACCGCCAACAACATCGCCAGCCGGTTTTGCTCCAAGCCCAACGCAAGACGGCGCGGCACGGGCGAGTGTGATTCATCGAGCAGGGCTTGAATCTCCACCAGCAAGGGGCGTGTACCTTCTTGCGTAACCATCACGCACGAGCCGGGTACTTGCGCGCCGTGCTGCGATAAAAATAATGCTGAAGGATTACTCACCTCGCGCAGCCCTTTTTCAGTCATGGCGAACACGCCCAATTCATTCACTGCACCGAAGCGATTTTTAAACGCCCGGATCATGCGAAAACTAGAATGCGTGTCGCCTACAAAATCCAACACCGTATCTACAATGTGCTCCAACACGCGCGGCCCGGCCAGCGTGCCTTCTTTGGTAACGTGCCCAACTAGAATCATGGTGGTGGCGGTGCTTTTCGCCAGCCGAGTGAGTTGCGCGGCGCATTCGCGCACCTGCGCCACCGAGCCGGGGGCAGAAGTCAATTGCTCGGAATACACGGTTTGAATGGAATCAATTACCACCACATCTGGTTTTTCTTGCGCGATGGTCGCTTGAATTTTTTCCAACTGAATTTCGGCCAGCAGATGTAAGGGCTGTGCTGCCACATCCAGTGCTAAACGCTTGGCGCGCAGCGCGATCTGTTGCACCGATTCTTCGCCGCTTACATATAAAACTTTTTTATGTGGCGCCCGATTATTATTGGACGCTGGGTCTTTGCTTGAAGCCAGATGCGCTAATGCTTGCAATAACAAAGTCGATTTGCCAATGCCCGGATCCCCGCCGATTAACACCACACCCCCACTGACCAAGCCGCCACCGAGGACGCGATCAAACTCGGCAATGCCGGTGGGGATGCGCGGAATCTCCACCGCATCGACCTCAGCCAAAGTTTGCACCTTGCTGCTGGCCGCCAGCGCGCTATAGCGATGCTTGCCCGCGCTTTCTGCCACACTTTCTACCAGCGTATTCCACGCCTGACAATGCGGGCATTGCCCCTGCCATTTAGCAACTTGACCGCCGCATTCGGTGCAGGAATAAATTGTTTTTGCTGTTGCCATTGTTGGGGATGCGCTTTCTTGAATATGTTAGATGTGCAACGTAAACCCATACTCTGTTAACTCGGCTCACAAAATTACAAGCTAGGCAGATTCTAAATTGTCTATATTAA
>JANONT010000321.1:0-3110 GCA_031420955.1 Candidatus Nitrotoga sp.
ATGAAGGAAGGATTGGCCGGAACCACGTCGGACGAGCAGGACGGAACAAGCAGCATTGGCGATTTGATTTCGGTTGGATTGGTGGAAGGCTACAAGGAGTACGACTTCGCCATTCCGTTTATTTTGAGCGAAGATGACGAAGAGCTGACCGTGCTGAATGTGGATGTAGAAAAAATAACAGGCTTCAGCAGCTACACGCAGCACCAACTTAAAACCATGCTGGGCAAGGGCGACGTGTTTGCTTCGCATGACGTGCAATCTGGCACGCGCTTCGGTGACTACCGTGTGCAAGGCGGCGTGATGACGGCGACAGGTTATAACGAATATCTGAGTCGCATGACCGCAAGGTTGTCGCAGGTGCTCAACCAACCCTTGACCGGCAAGAGCGGCGGCGGTGTGGCGAAATTTCCCTACCTGCAAATCCATACCGTGCATTTGGTGCAAGCACTAGACGACTATATCCGTGAGCATTTATTCGGCGAGCCATTCAACCCGTTGACAGACGAAAACTGGCGATTGCTGTTGCTCGATCCATTGCTGCAACACATCATCCGCGTATTCGCCGAGGCGATTTTAAGAGCGGAAGAATCGGAACAAATCAGCGGCTTTGAAGTTGCGCATCGCTGGCTGTCGGAAGTGGAAAAACTGCCGATGCGCGAGTGTTTTTCCATACCCACGCGCAAATGTATTTACGAGCGGCAGCCCTTCCCTTCGCATAACGGCGGACTTGAAAAAGCCTTCATGGAATGGGCGCAGAAAGATGCAGCAGTACAGGCGTTTTGCAAAATCAACGAAACCAAACACAACTTTTGCCGCTTGCGCTACTTGAAAGACGACGGACTGCCCGCGATGTATTCGCCAGATTTTTTGGTGAAGGCCGACACGGAAATTTTTTTGGTTGAAACCAAGGCGCAAAAAGATGTCCGCACACCGAACGTGCAGCGCAAGTTGAAATCTGCCGCTGCTTGGTGCGAGCGCATCAACACGCTAGCGAGCGATGATCGCATGGGTCGTGAGTGGCATTACGTCTTGCTGGGCGAATCGCAATTCTACGAATGGCGCGATAATGCGGCGAGCATGGCGGAGTTGCTAAAGTTTGCGCGAGTGCTAGGAGGGGTGATGCCCGGACAGGAAAGGCTGGATTTTTGAGCCGCGATTTTTATCACGGCTCATGCTTGGACAACCTCAAAACTGCTTGGGTAATCCAGCTTGTTTGAGCACAGCGTTTGCCGTGTGCCTAGATTTGATTTTGCTATCTACAGGAAAGCGTATCTGCGTAATCGGGCTGAACCAAATCTCGTGATCGCCCTTGCCTTGCCTTTCAAACCGACATCCCGCCTTGAGCAGAATGGACTTTAGCCGCTCGGTAAAACTTTCCATTATGCAGCTTGCCGGTGCGCCACATCAAAACGCCGCGAAAATAATTCAAATGGCACCTCGCCTGCATTAGGATAACCGTTGGCATCCAACAACTCAGGAATCAACACACGCAATTTAACCAGCAAAGCTTCTGCTGTATCCGCTTCGGCAACTAAGCCAGGCACATCGTCACTTGTGGCAACCCACACTTCAGCCTCTTCATCCCACTCTGCACGAATAAACAACGCTTTTTCCATAACATCCTCCATCACTTTGAATTGAATTTGCAGTATAACAAAATGCACAAATGGTAGGCATTAGTGACGAACGCTTAAACAAGCCACCGAACGAACAATGCAGGCGGGCGGATAAAAACGAAGCAAATTAAAATTGCAACGGCGCAGCTCCCAGACTAGCCTACGCGCCAGGCTTAATCTGCCCCGCTAATTTCTGCTACCATTCGCGGTTCAAAAATGAGTGCTCACTACCGTCTTCATCGCTCGTTTTTTTCAACCATTAAAATCAAGAAGGAATTGTCATGTCGCAAAACAAAAACCCCGTCGCCAATCTCCACAGCAGAACCATCACGCAGGGCATTCAACGCTCGCCCAACCGCGCCATGTTGCGTGCTGTGGGCTTTACCGATGGTGATTTTGATAAGCCCGTGATCGGTATCGCCAACGCGCACAGCACCATTACCCCGTGCAATGCGGGCTTGGGTGGCTTAACCGAGCGCGCTGAAAAAGCGGCCAAAGCGGCGGGCGCAATGCCACAAACATTTGGCACGATCACCATTTCAGATGGCATTTCGATGGGCACCGAGGGCATGAAATGTTCGCTGGTGAGCCGCGATGTGATTGCTGACTCTATCGAGACGGTGTGTCGCGGGCAAAGCTTGGATGGAATTATGGCGGTGGGCGGCTGCGATAAAAATATGCCGGGCGCGATGATCGCGTTTGCGCGACTGAATATCCCCGCCATTTTTGTGTATGGCGGCACAATTAAACCCGGGCATTTGAATGGAAAAGATTTAACCATCGTCAGCAGTTTTGAAGCGGTGGGGAAATTTGCCGCACATCAAATTGATGAAGCGGAATTACTCGCGGTCGAACGCAAAGCCTGCCCTGGCGTGGGTTCGTGCGGGGGCATGTTTACCGCCAACACCATGTCGTCGGTGTTTGAAGCGATGGGCATGAGCTTGCCCTATTCCTCCACCATGGCGGCGGAAGATGCCGAAAAAGCCGATAGCGCGGCACGCTCTGCCGAGGTACTGGTACAGGCCGTACTCAAGCAAATTTTGCCGGAACATATCCTCACCAAAAAAGCCTTTGAAAACGCCATTGCGGTGACCATCGCGGTCGGCGGCTCGACCAATGCCGTGCTGCATTTGCTGGCCATTGCGCATGCCATGCACGTAGATTTAACGATAGATGACTTTGAAAGAATGCGTCCGCGCGTACCCGTTTTTGCTGATCTCAAGCCCTCTGGTCGCTATGTGGTGACCGATTTGCATAACGCGGGCGGCATTCCGCAAGTGATGAAAATGCTGCTGGTAAACGGCTTGCTGCATGGCGATTGCCTAACCATCACCGGTGAAACCATCGCCGAAACACTGAAAAATATTCCCGACGAACCGCGCGCCAACCAAGATGTGATTCGCCCATTTAACAAACCGATTTACGCGCAAGGACACTTGGCCATCCTTAAAGGCAACCTTGCCCCCGAAGGCGCGGTCGCCAAAATCAGCGGCA
>JANONT010000322.1:0-8305 GCA_031420955.1 Candidatus Nitrotoga sp.
TTTACTTGCCCTCTTGCACCATCACATACGCCCGCTCAATCTCACAGCGGAAGCTCTCTGGAATACGCGCCCAGTCCATGATGTCTACACGGATCGGCAGGTTGCTTTCGGTGAAGGCTTCTTTGAGATCATAAAGGGTGCTGGTTTCTTCAAGCAGATTTCTGGGGTTACGTAGCACGAGGTCGAGGTCGCTGGCTACGTGGCTGATGCCAGTGACGCGGCTGCCATAGGTCCAGACTTCGGCGTGGGGGACATGGGTGCGCAGTAAAGCCTTAACTTGCTCCAGATATTTTTGTGGCAAGTCGAGCGCGATGGTTTGGATTGCGGGCATGACGGGATTATTCCTTGTCGCTGAGCGTTAATTTTGGCCACTGAATCGGGTGCGCAGAACGGCTTTCAGTGTTTTTGCAGCAGTGATGAAGCCAGGCAGGAGTGCCAGTGTTTCCTTGGCAAAACCTTCGCCGTAGTCGTGAGCTGTGTTGTTGCGGTTGTCACGATGGGCGAACCAGCGTTCCACTTCTTCAACTGACATCAGGTCGTGGGTGGCTGCGAGGCGCAGCAAATCTTTGACTGGCGTGGCATCGAGTTTTTTTCCACCGTGGCCGTAGTCTTTAAGCGCACGTTTGATGAGCTTGAAGGCGGTCTCTTGGGCGAGTTCGTAACCTTTGACGATGGCGTTGCGGAAGACTTCTTGATATATGCTGTCCGGCTCGGCTTTACGATAAAAGCTGAGCGAGGATTCAAGCGTGCCGATGCAGCGTTTGAGGTGGTCGGTGTTGAATAACATGCTTCCTCCAGTGTGACGTAGCGCAAAACTTTTCGAATGCTAACGGTTTCTGTTTAGGTATACCAGTTTCGTAAGATGTGTGAATTGCCCACCATTTGTATCATCCTCATGGAGATATGCAACCTGCCTATCTACCCTATAGCCCCTGCTTTTAAATCCACGCTGATAAACGGAATAAACCCACCCCTCAGCCCACCAAAAATATCGCTGCCAATCCCAGAAAAATAAAAAATCCGCCGCTATCGGTGATGGCGGTGAGCAGTACGCTGGAGCCGATGGCGGGGTCGCGCCCCATGCGTTGCAGGGCGAAGGGGATGAGTAAGCCGACTGCTGCGCCGAGTAATAAATTCAGCAGCATTGCTCCCGTTAATATCACGCCTAGCAACGGGTTTTGATATAAATAATAGGCGAACAATCCGGCTATGCCGCCCCAGATGAGTCCGTTAAATCCGGCAATGGCCAGCTCTTTGCCGATTAAGCGGCGGGCGTTGCCGGGGCTGATTTGTCCCACGCCCAGCGCGCGAATAATGATGGTCGCAGTTTGGTTGGCGGAGTTGCCGGCGATACCGGCGACGATGGGCATAAGTGCGGCCAGTGCGGCTAATTTCTCGATGGTGTTTTCAAAGCTGCCGATGACTTTGGTGGCGAAAAATGCGGTGCATAAATTGAGTGCTAACCACACCCAACGGTTCTGAAAACTTTTCCAGACGGAGGCGAAAATATCTTCTTCGCCACTCAAACCGGCGAGGCTTAGCACATCGCTTTCAGATTCTGCGCGGATGTAATCGACCACGGTGTTGACGGTCATGCGCCCCACCAGCTTGCCGTGTTCGTCTAGCACCGGTGCGGATACTAGGTCGTACCGCTCGAACGCTTGCGCGGCTTGCTCGGCTTTGTCATTAGGATGCAGCTTGATGGTGTCGGCCACCATCAGTTGGCTGACCAACATTTCCGGTTCGTTCACCACCAGACGATTCAGCGGCAACACGCCTTTGAATATTTCTTCTCGATCAACCACGAACAATTGATCGGTGTGATCTGGTAGCTCATCAAACCGCCGCAGATAGCGCGACACCACTTCCAGCGTCACGTCTTCGCGTATGCTGACCATGTCAAAATCCATTAGCGCGCCAACTGCACCTTCGGCATACGACATGGCTGCGCGCAACTGTTCGCGTTCTTCTACCGAGAGTGAGGTGAGCACTTGGTGCATCACGGCTTGCGGCAAGTCGGGTGCGAGATCGGCAATTTCGTCGGTGTCTAGTTGCCCGGCTGCATCGCGCAATTCTTCGCCACTCATGGTGGCGATGAGCGATTCGCGCACCGCGTCAGAGACCTCGATCAGTATCTCGCCATCGCGGTCTGCTTTGACTTGATCCCACACCAAGATGCGTTGTTCAATCGGCAATGCTTCTAAAATATAGGCGATGTCTGCCGAATGCAGGCCGCCGAGATGGTCGCGCAAATCGGCTAAATCTTGTTGGTGGATGAGCGTGTTGACCAGTGTGCGCCGCTCGGCTTGCGACATGTTTTGCGGTAGGACTTCTCTTTCTAACAGGGCGTATTTGTCCAACAAATGTTGCACGGACAACAAATGTGTTTGCACATTTTCGGTGTAGCGAGAGGGTGTGTTTTCGGTCATATACAACGTGTTTCTAGCTCGGTAAAAAATGCGATTGTTTGTTGGGGGGTGGACGGGGTGAAGCGTGCTTTAAAAAATTAAGTGCTCGATGGTTTTTAGCAACACTCTTTACGCAACTTGTTCTTGTTTTGATGTCCACTGCGAGGTGCTGAGCCACGTTCTAAATTCATCCGCCGGAAGCGGTTTGCCGATGAAATATCCTTGTGCTAAATCGCAGCCGTGGGCGATGAGGCTGTCTAAAATCGCTTGATTTTCTACGCCCTCGGCCACGACTTTTATTTTTAAATTATGGCTGAGGTCAATGGTCGAGCGCACAATCATTTCGTCATTTTCATTTTCTAACATGCCGATGACGAACGATTTATCGATCTTCAAACAACGCATCGGCAAGCGGCTGAGGTAAGCGAGCGAAGAGTAGCCCGTGCCAAAATCATCAATCGATAAGCTGATCCCCAGCTCGTGCAAATAGGTGAGCAGCGATCTGGCGTAGGCGGGGTCTTCCATGATGGCACTCTCGGTAATTTCCAGTGCGAGTCGCTCAGAAATGAGATCCTGGTGTTGCAACACTTCCCCGACTCGCGCCCATAGGGGTTTGAAATGCAAGCTGGCGGCGGATAAGTTGATCGCTATGGGTAATCTGGCGATGCCCGCTGCTTGCCATGCGTCGCCTTGCCGCAGGGCTTCGTCTAAGACCCATAATGTCAGTGGCGCGATTAGCCCGGAGCGTTCTGCGCGGCCAATAAATTCGTCCGGTAGCAAGAGGCCGCGCTTGGGATGCCGCCAGCGCACCAGTGCCTCTAAGCTGACCACTTGTTTGGTCGCGCAATCAATAATCGGCTGGTAGTACAAAATCAATTCTTGGTTGTTGTCGAGCGCGCGGCGTAGCTCGCCCATCAGTAGCAGGCGTTCGGTGCTATGGTGATCTTGTTCCACTGAATAAACGGTATGCCCCGACCCCTCGCCTTTGGCCACATACATGGCGATGTCGGCGCAGCGCAGCAAAGTGCTGGTATCGTTGCCATGTTGTGGGAATAAGGAAATGCCGATACTCATGCGGGCGTTATAGCTGATGTCGCCTAGATCAAAAGGCTGGTTTAACGCTTCGTTGATATTTTCTGCGGTGAGGGTCGCGCCCTGTTTGTCGGTATTGCCCAACAGCACGGCAAATTCATCGCCGCCTAATCGCGCAATGGTATCGGATTCGCGCAACAAACCGCGCACACGTTCACCAACTTGCTGCAATAAGATGTCGCCATAATGATGACCTAAAGTGTCGTTCACTTCTTTAAAATGATCCATGTCCATTAGCATTACGGCTACGGGCTTTTTGTCTCTTGTTGCAGTGAGTATGGTTTGTTGCAGGCGGTCATGAAACAGGCGGCGGTTGGGCAGATCGGTCAAAGAATCGTAATAGGCCATCTGTTGGATGGTGGCTTGCGCCATTTTGTGTTCTTCGATTTCTTTAATTAGCTGTACGTTGGAATTTTGTAATTCTTTTTCGCTGGCTTCTAATCGCAGCTTAGATACGGTAGTGGTTTGTAGCCGCTCGACCATCTGGTTAAATTGCACGGCCAAATTGGCAAATTCGTCTCGACCGCGTTGCGGGATGCGATGTTCCCAATCACCGCTCCCAATTCTGCGCGCGCCTTCGGTTAGTTCTTCAATAGGCCGCTTGATCCAGCGCACCATAATTACCGCGCCTGTTACGCTGCCCACGATTAATAACGGTGCCAAAATCAACAACGCGGCCAGCACATCTTGAGTCACTTGTACAACGGCTATTTTTGCAGTTTGCAATTGCTCTATGGTCAGGGCTTGTATGCCTTCATCTAATTCGTCATCAATTTTTTGCCGCAATTCAACAAACCGCTGTTCCTCTTTGTGCAGTCTGTCTTTATGGACAATATTGTTAGCAGTCTGTACGAGAAGCTGTTCAAACTTTCGTTTAATTTTCGCGCTGGTTGGGGCTTGTGTATTGCTACCCGGTAATTTATTAAAGCGCGCCAAGGCGGATTTAAACTCAGCCGTGGCGGTTGCGATACGTCTCTTATAGGATGCGTCAAAAGTCTCTAGATAGTCTCCCAGCGCGTCGCCTATTTCGGCTAAATCGCCCTTCAAGGCTTGAATGACAAGTAGTTTTTCGGAAGACTTAGGGGCGGCAACTTGCGCGCTTAATAGTTTTTCCAATCCCCTAGAATCTCGTGGTGCGATACTTTGCATAAGCCCAGCATCAATCAAAGTTTCAATTTCTTTGAGGGTGCGCTCAAACACGCGTTTGTTTTGCGCGACGACATCCCGACCATTCATGATGGAGAATCCTAACGCTTTATAGGGTTGATACATTTCCTGCACGCGGGTGCCAAGCTCACGCGCTTTGGGGGTATTGGCTAGCCGGGTGTATTGAGCGTGAAAATTATCAAAATCAGCAATGTCTTTGTCCAGCAATAAACGCTCGTCGGTCGGGAGCGCGGCGTTGTATTTCATGACTCGCATACCGATTTCCAACATATTGATTTCCATCTCGTGCGCGGCAGCACTGGTAGGCTCCTCAATGTGCAGAACATGCTCTAGGGTACTCATTATTTTTTTTAAGTCGAGGTACAGCAGCAAGCTTAGTGCGCCGCTGAAAAAGAACATCATGGCAATACCGATGGTGATGCGTTTTGTGATGGTTAAGGGCATTCCGCGTTCCAAGTTTGAGTTTGGTAATGAGCCTTTGATTGAGTCTTTAGTAATCAAGCTAAGCAAGAAAGTTTAGCGGGGCAACTTTAGCATAGATAGGCTTTTTTATGCTTATGGAGAGGGCTATTTGCCTAGTGAAAAACTGAATTAATCAAGCCGTTTGGGCTGAGACTGCCGCAGCCTTTGGTGTGCATGAACGGCGTTTCGACAAGGCTTAATGCGAACGGTTTTTAGGGTATTTCCGCGTCGTCCATACGTTCTAAAATAATCCCTGTTTTGCGTAACAGGCCGCGCGCTTGACGGTTGCGATCATAAAAGCGTGGGTTGGGAACCATGGCCGCGAGTTTGGCTGCCTGCTCGGCATTTAGCTGTCCCGCGCTGGTGCGGTAGTAATGTCGCGCCGCAGCCTCGGCACCAAACACGCCGTTGCCCCATTCGATTACGTTGAGGTAAATTTCAAAAATACGCCGCTTATCAAGCAGCGTTTCAAGCATGAGGGTGATGACTGCTTCTTCTGCTTTGCGCCAAGGGGTGCGCTTGGTCGAGAGGAATAAATTTTTGGCTAATTGCTGGCTGATGGTTGAACCACCCGCCACGATTTTTCCTCTACGCATATTTTTTTCGTAAGCTTTTTGTATGCCTTCCCAATCGAAGCCTTCATGGTCGACAAATTTTGCATCCTCTGAGGCGATCAGCGCGCGCTTTAAATGATTGGAAATTTTTTCATATTCCACCCATTTGTAGCGCAACTCGGCGTTGGGGTTTTTATCCTGCATCACCTCTAAGCGATCTTGCATGAACGAGCTGGTGGCAGGATTAAAATTAATCCACCAGGCTATGTGGACAAAAATCCAGAATTGGTAAAGCAATAGTAAAACCGCCGCCAAGCCCAAAATACGCAGCCCCCAAAACCATGCATTTTTTTTCATGCGCGTAATTTTTTAAGTACGGTTGCGGTATCGGGGCGCACATTGCGCCAGATGTAAAATGCTTCGGCGGCTTGCTCGACTAACATGCCGAGACCATCTGCTATGACTGCTGCACCCTGTTTGCGCGCAAATTTCATGAACGGTGTGTCGCGCCCATACATCATGTCGTAAGCGAGTGCGCCAGGCGCAAAAATGGTGGCGGGGAGGGGGATTGTACTATCGGTCAAACTGGCAGAGGTGGCGTTGATAACGATGTCAAATTGTTGACCCGCGAGGTCAGCATAGCTTAGGGCGTTACTGTGAGTAGGGGATTTTTCTTCGGCATTATTATTCGGCGCGAAAAGATGCGAGAAACGGTCGATCAATATTTGCGCTTTTTCCACATTGCGGTTGGCAATGATCATCCTTGCGCCCATCGTCGCTAAGGAATGGATCACACCACTGGCCGCACCGCCAGCACCCGCCAGCAGCACGTTTTTATTTTTAAGGTCAATTTTTAGATTGAATTGAATGTCGGCGGCCAACCCTCTGCCATCAGTGTTGTACCCCATTATCTCGCCATGATCGAACTTTAGTGTATTGACCGCCTGTGCTATTTCTGCGTGCGGGTCGAGGCGGGGTGCTAATTTAAAAGCTTCAAATTTGAATGGTACGGTGACGTTGCAGCCCTTATACCCTTCGGCGCGCAACTGTTCGATGGTTGCGGCAAAGCCATCGAGTGGCGCAAGTATCGCTTCATAGCGGATGTCTTGCCCAGTTTGTTCGGCGAACATGCGGTGGATCAACGGGGATTTGCTGTGTGCGATGGGGTTGCCGATGACGGCGTATTGGTCTGTCATGCCTATCCTGAACGGAATGAATGGCGTGATTATACCGTCAATTTAGCGGCGGTTTTATCGTCGCTCATACGCCTTCATTTGCCGATGGAAAATGATGAAAAACCCGTGCAGAGTTTTGTTTTTGGGGCGACGTTGATATCAACGATTGCCTGCAATGCTGTACTTATATGGTGCGGGCATTATAGGCTGGAGGAGAGCGGATTAACGTAGGGTCAAGCTGTCTTGCAGAATTTTTGGGGAAATGAATATCAATAACTCGCGTTTGTTATCAATAATATTATTGTTTTTAAACAGCCATCCCAGTATGGGCACGTCACCCAAGAGCGGTACTTGGGTTGTCGAGTCGCTGTCGTTTTGCTGGTAGATGCCACCAATGACCACTGTCCCGCCGTTTTCTACCAGCACTTGGGTGGTAACTTGTTTGGTGTTGATGCTGGGGATGCCACCGAAGGTATCGCCGACCGTATCTTGGTTGGCGTTGATCTTCATATTGATGTTGTTATCAGGTGTGATTTGCGGGGTGACTTTCAGGCTTAATGTGGCTTTTTTGAACTCGACTCGGGTGCCGGCCTGACTAAAAGTTTGGTAGGGAACTTCTACACCAGACTCTACCGAAGCTTCTGTGCCATTGGCGGTGACCACACGCGGGCTGGCGATAGATTTTGTTTTGCCATCCAGTTCAGATGCTGTTAGTTCCAGCCCCAGTACTCTTCCGGATGCTGCGTCAAATAAAGAAAGATTAAGCCCGCCCACGCCGCTGGAGCCGCCAGGTAAGTTGATGTTATTGCTGCCGCCCGTACCGCCCGTAAAGCCGCTGGGAACCAAAGAAGCATTGAGCGGCCCGCTAAAGCCCAGCTTGCCGCCAAGGGTCCTGTTAAAGGTGTCTGTCGCTTCAACAAAGCGCGCTTCTATCATGACTTGGCGCACTGCCACGTCAATTTGTTTAATTAAGGCGGCAGCTTCTTCCAAACGTCCTGGCGTGTCTTGCACAAACACGGTGTTGGTGCGTGGGTCAGAAACCGCGCTACCCCGTTTGGACAAGATACGTTGCTTGTCGCTTTGCAGCAGGGCAACGACAGCGTCGGCCTTTTGATAGCTCAGCTCAAAACTTTCAGTGCGTAAAATTTCTAAGTCGGCAATTTCTTGCCCAGCGGTTAGGTTTAATTTTTCTCTGGCATTGATTTCTTCTCGCGGCGCAACTTGCACCACATTGCCGTTTTTACGCATGTCCAAGCCGCGTGTATCCAAGATGATTTGCAGTGCTTGATCCCACGGCACATCTTTCAGGCGCAAGGTTAAATTTCCGCTCACAGTATCGCTGATGACCATGTTGAGGTTGGTGAAATCCGCGATTACATTCAATGCTTCGCGCACGGCAATGCTTTGGAAGCTGAGCGTTAATTTTTCACCCGTGAATTCTTTGGGG
>JANONT010000323.1:0-6211 GCA_031420955.1 Candidatus Nitrotoga sp.
ACTGTCGCCCGACGAGCCGCTGCGCTTTATCTTCAGCCACTCGGCGCTGCGCGAGGGTTGGGATAACCCCACCGTGTTCCAGATTTACACACTGAACGAAACCAAATCATAAATTAAAAAACGCCAGGAGATAGGCCGGGGCTTGCGCCTGCCAGTGCTGGAAAATGGCGAACGTTGTTTTGATGACAGCATCAACCGGCTAACGGTGATTGCCAACGAGCATTACGACGAGTTTGCGGCGAAATTACAAACTGAAATTGAAGATGAGTGTGGCGTGACGTTTGCGGGCCGCATCGTCAACAAAAAAGAAGTCCGCACTGCGAAATTGAAACAAGGCTGGCGGTTGAATGAAGATTTCAAAGAATTGTGGAAGCGCATCAAACACAAAACCCACTTTGCGGTGGAATATAAAACAGCGGAGTTGATCGAACGCGCCACTAAAAATTTAGCGGCACAAGACAAAATTAAGCCGAGCAGAATCAGCGTTCAGAAAAGCGGCATCGTCATGTCAGGTGAGGGTGTCGCCACACAGATATTGGGGGTGCGCGAAGCCGAGGCCAAGAGCTATCACGCGATCAACGTGCCGGATATGCTCGGCTATCTGCAAGCGAAAACCGAACTCACACGCAAAACGCTGGCAGCGATATTGATCCGTTCCGGTCGCCTGAACGAGGTGCAGCACAACCCGCAGCAATTTTTGGAGCAAGCGCAACAGGCGATTGAAACAGCACTGAACCACCTGAAAATTGACGGCATCAAGTACGAGCGCATCAATGGGCAAGAATACGAAATGATGCTGTTTGAGGCTGAAGAAATCACCGGTGCGCTGACTAGTATGATAGAGGTGGGTAACAGCATCTACGATGCCGTGCTGTTCGAATCGGAGGTGGAGCGCGCCTTCGCCGAAGCCATGAGTACCCGCACCGACATCAAGCTGTTTATCAAGCTGCCGTGGTGGTTCAAGATCGACACGCCCATCGGCACTTATAACCCGGATTGGGCGATAGTCAAAGAGGGCGATCACAAGGTGTATTTGGTGCGCGAAACCAAAAGCACGAAAGAAGAGTTAAAAATGCGCAGCTCGGAATGGGCGAAAATTCAATGCGGCAAAGCGCATTTCAAAGAGCTCGGCGTGGACTTTGACCACGTTGTTAATGTGAGTGAAATTGGTTAAATGGCAACAATGACCACCTCTTCCATCAAACAAGCCCTGCGTAAACGCATGCTCACATTGCGCGAGCAATTATCGTCGGATGTACACATGGCACATAGTGCGGAGATTACCGCGCGTTTATTACAATTGCCCGCCTATCAGCAAGCCCAGGCGGTGTTGGGCTATATGAATTTTGGCGCGGAGTACGCGAGTGAACGATGGGTGCAGCAGGTACTTATGGACGGTAAAAAATTGGCCTTACCACGGGTGAACCGTCACACCATGCAACTCGATTTGTATTGGGTGGACGATCTAGAGAATCAACTGGCGGCGGGCATGTGGGGAATACGTGAGCCAATTGTCGAACGCTGCGAACGGGTGAGTACAATATTTGAGGTAGAATTCGCGCTTTTGCCCGGGGTGGCTTTCACGCGAGTCGGCGGGCGATTGGGCTACGGCGGCGGATTTTACGATAAGTTGCTCGCGCAGCTGACAGAGGCTCCGCGCGCGCAACATCCGGCATTGGTGGCAGCGGCATTTGCCATGCAGATTGTGCCAGAATTGCCACTAGAGATGACGGATGTGAAGGTGGATTGTTTGGTCACCGAGCAGGAAATAATTCAGTGTGCAGATGCGTGATGGGCAGCACTAATAATTGAGTGGCAAAAATAACTTTAGGAAAGTAAGCGAATGGCAAATTTACCCGATGACATTAATCCCCGCGAGGCTGATCAGCTTCGTGATATTGATCAACCACGCGATATTGACCAACAGGAAACGCAGGAATGGCTGGAAGCACTCGATTCAGTGCTGGAAAATGGAGGGTCAGATCGCGCCCATTTTTTAATCAGCCAGCTTATTCGCCGCGCGCGTTTGGCGGGGACGGATTTGCCGATCAGCAGCACCACGCCTTATTTAAATACCATTCCGCTCGATCAAGAACAACGCTCGTCGGGCAATCACGAGATGGAGCATCGCATCCGCGCGCTCACGCGTTGGAACGCGATGGTGATTGTGTTGAACGCGAATCGCGAGTCGTCGGAACTCGGCGGACATATCGCCAGTTTCGCTTCCGCCGCAACTTTATATGACGTGGGGTTCAATCATTTTTTTCGCGGCAAAACAGCCGATCACGGCGGCGATTTAATTTATTTTCAAGGTCACTCTTCGCCCGGTATGTACGCGCGGGCATTCCTCGAAGGCCGCTTGAGCGAAGCGCAAATGTACAAATTCAGGCAAGAGGTGGATGGCGGCGGGCTGTCTTCTTACCCGCACCCTTGGCTGATGCCAGACTTTTGGCAATTCCCTACCGTGTCGATGGGCTTGGGGCCGTTGATGGCGATTTACCAGGCGCGTTTCATGCGTTATCTGGAGCATCGCGGCATGGCCAGCACCGAGGGGCGCAAAGTGTGGGCGTTCCTCGGCGATGGTGAAACAGACGAGCCAGAATCGCTGGGTGCGGTGTCGATGGCGGCGCGCGAAAAATTAGATAATTTAATTTTTGTAGTGAACTGTAATTTGCAACGCCTGGATGGCCCGGTGCGCGGCAACGGCAAAATTATTCAAGAATTGGAAGGCGTATTTCGCGGCGCAGGCTGGAATGTCATCAAGGTAATTTGGGGCGGGCAGTGGGATAGGTTGCTCGCTAAAGACAAGACCGGCTTGCTGCTCAAGCGTATGGAAGAAGTGGTAGACGGCGAATATCAAACCTATAAATCTAAAAATGGCGCGTATGTGCGGCAATATTTTTTCGGCAAATATCCTGAATTATTAGCGTTGGTTGCAGATATGTCAGACGATGAAATTTGGCGGCTCAATCGCGGCGGGCATGATTCGCATAAAGTATTTGCGGCCTATGCGGCAGCCGTCAAACATAAGGGGCAGCCTACTGTTATTCTGGCTAAAACTGTCAAAGGTTATGGCATGGGCGAGGCGGGCGAGGGGCAGAATATCACCCATCAACAAAAGAAAGTAGGCGAGGACGCGCTGCGTAAATTCCGCGATCGTTTCAATATTCCCGTGTCGGATGAACAATTAAGCAGCCTGCCGTTTTGTCGCTTTGAAGAAGGCAGCCTGGAACAAAATTATTTGCAGGAGCGTGGCCGCGTAATGGGCACAATTCCGGTGCGTAAACCGGTTGCTGCATCGTTGCAAATACCGGGCTTGGAGGCGTTCGATGGCTTGCTAAAAGGCACCGATGGCCGCGAAATTTCCACCACCATGGCCTTTGTGCGAATGCTGAGTATTTTGGTCAAAGATAAGCATATCGGTAAGCACATTGTGCCTATTGTGCCGGATGAATCGCGCACCTTTGGGATGGAAGGGATGTTCCGCCAGCTCGGTATTTTTTCGCAAGTCGGGCAACTTTATACCCCGCAAGATGCTGATCAATTGATGTTTTACAAAGAAGAAAAAACGGGCCAGATTTTGCAAGAGGGGATCAATGAAGCCGGTGCGATGTCATCGTGGATCGCAGCCGCCACCACTTACGCCAACCACGGCGTGGCGATGATTCCGTTTTATATTTACTACTCCATGTTTGGCTTTCAGCGCGTCGGCGATTTAGCCTGGGCAGCGGGTGATTTGCGCGCACGCGGCTTTTTGCTGGGCGGCACGGCGGGGCGCACGACATTAAATGGTGAGGGCTTGCAGCATCAAGATGGGCACAGTCATTTGATCGCTGCCACCATCCCCAATTGCGTGGCCTACGATCCCACCTTTGCTTACGAGCTGGCGGTCATTATTCACGACGGCATGCGGCGCATGGTTCAAGAGCAGGAAGATGTGTATTACTACATCACCGTGATGAACGAAAATTACGCGCACCCGGCCATGCCGGCCAACGTTGAAAGTGGCATCATCAAAGGCATGTATCTGTTGAGTGAAAGCGCGCAGGGGAAAGAGCCTAAAGTGCAGTTGCTCGGTAGTGGCACAATTTTGCGTGAGGTGATTGCTGCCGCAGAATTGTTGCAAAATGATTTTGGGGTGAGTGCGGATATTTGGAGCGTAACCAGCTTTAATGAGCTGCGCCGCGACGGTTTGGATTGTGAGCGTTGGAATATGTTGCACCCAGAAGCTGCGCCGCGCGTGAGTTATGTTGAGCAGATGCTGGAAGATAGGGTCGGGCCCATCATCGCCGCCACGGATTATATGAAGAGTTATGCTGATCAAATTCGCGCGTTTATGCCTAAGCGTGACAACAAGCCTAGCCACTATAAAGTGCTGGGTACAGATGGGTTTGGTCGCTCGGACACGCGCAAAAAATTGCGTCACTTTTTTGAAGTGAATCGTTTCTTTATAACCATCGCTGCGCTGAAGTCTTTGTCCGAGGCGGGGAGTGTCGCCAAAAGCGAAGTCAGCCGTGCGATTGCGCTATATAACATCAACACAGACAAGCCTAATCCCGCCACTGTTTGAGTAGGGCAACAGTCTAAATAGGCGGCGGTTTAATCGGTAGGAGAATAAGTGTGGCAAAAGAAATTAAACAAATCGTCGTGCCGGACATCGGCGATTATAAAAACGTGCCGGTGATCGAGATCATGGTCAAGGTGGGCGACACCGTGGCTGCTGAGCAGTCATTGCTGACGCTGGAAACCGATAAGGCTACGATGGATGTGCCCGCGCCTTTTGCGGGAGTGGTCAAGGAAATAAAAGTGAAAGTGGGCGATGCAATTTCCACTGGCTCGTTGATTATGACGATAGAGGGCGAGGCGGCGGTCGCAGGGCAAGTATCTGCCAGCGCATTCCCACCCAATACCGCACCCGCTACTATGCCGCAAACGCCAGATCAACCCGCGCCCAACACTGCACCAGTGCCAAAGACGGTGACCGCACCCGTATTACTCCGCGAAAATTTCACAGGCAAGTCACACGCCAGCCCATCTATCCGTAAATTTTCCCGTGAGCTGGGGGTAGATTTATCTCGTGTAAAAGGTAGTGGCATCAAGGGTCGCGTCACAAAAAATGACGTACAGAATTTTGTCAAAGCTGCGCTGGCACAACCGCAAGGCGGCGGTGGGGGGATGCAAGTATTGCCGATGCCGGTTATTAATTTTGCTAAATTTGGTGAAATAGAAACCCGACCGCTCTCGCGCATTAAAAAATTATCCGGCGCAAACCTGCATCGCAATTGGGTCACCATTCCGCACATCACGCAACACGATGAAGCGGACATTACCGAGATGGAGGCCTGTCGGAAAAAAATGAATGAAGAATACGCTACGCAGGGAATTAAAATTACCCCGCTGGCGTTTATGCTCAAAGCCGTGGCAGTGGCTTTGCAACAGTTCCCGGATTTCAATGCTTCGCTGGATGCCGGCGGCGAAAATTTAGTCTTGAAAAAATATTTTCACATCGGCGTAGCGGTCGATACGCCAGACGGTTTGATGGTGCCCGTGGTGCGCGATGTGGAGAAAAAAGGCATCGTGCAATTAGCTAAAGATTTAGCCGAACTCAGCGCAAAAGCACGTGAGAAAAAACTTCCCGCCACCGAAATGCAAGGCGGCTGTTTTTCTATTTCCAGCCTCGGCGGGATTGGAGGTTCATTTTTCACCCCCATCATCAACGCCCCTGAAGTCGCCATTCTCGGCGTATCCAAAGCACAGATGAAGCCTGTGTACATGGATAACACGTTTGTGCCGCGCCTGATATTGCCGCTCTCTCTTTCGTATGACCATCGCGTCATTGATGGTGCCGCCGCCGCACGCTTTACCACTTATCTGGCGCAGGTGTTGGCCGATGCTCGCAGCTTGGCTTTGTAAATGGATTAAGGCGATGAGAAGCTACGATCTCGATTTTATTAGCAAACTTGACTTATACAATCATGTGCAAGAGACGGTAAAAAAGTATCGATTTAAAGTTGATTTGGCAACGTTCAATAAGAATCTTGTTGACCCGATCAAGCTCACGTTTGATGCCAATGTTTATCATAAAACCGCGTTGGAAGTGATAAAGCATGAGGTTGTTAGGCAAGTTGATAAATCGAACACCAATCATATTGGTTATTTTCATCAGAACATCTTTCGTTATATTGGCACTGGTTGGAGCGTACCGAAAACG
>JANONT010000324.1:0-6621 GCA_031420955.1 Candidatus Nitrotoga sp.
CATCGCAAAGCTTTCGGTCAACGTAATGCTCGCGCGACGCGGTGCATCCAGCAGATCAAACAATCCGGCTTTTTCGGTGTGATCCGGGCAGGCCGGATAGCCGGGGGCGGGGCGTATGCCGCGATATTTTTCGTCGATCAACTCTCCGGCGCTCAAATTTTCATCCGCTGCATAGCCCCAAAATTCGCGGCGCACACGCGCATGCAACAACTCAGCAAAGGCCTCGGCCAAACGATCAGCCAGTGCTTTGAGCATGATACTGTTGTAGTCGTCATGATTTTTTTCATAGGCCGCCACGCGCTCGTCGATGCCGATTCCGGCAGTCACCGCAAACGCACCGATATAATCTTGCACACCCGTTTCTTTGGGCGCAATAAAATCGGCCAGACACCAATTCACTTTATCTTCCGGCTTAACCATTTGTTGACGCATATTGTGCCAAGTCATAGCGACTGTGCTGCGCGATTCGTCGGTGTAAATTTCGATATCATCACCCCCTACGCTGTTCGCAGGGAACAAGCCATACACCGCATTGGCCTTGAGCCATTGCCCCTCGATAATTTTCTTGAGCATGGCTTGCGCGTCTTTAAATAAATTACTCGCGGCCTCACCCACCACTTCATCTTGCAAAATTTTCGGATAACGGCCAGCCAACTCCCAAGTCTGAAAGAATGGCGTCCAGTCAATATATTGGCTGATTTCAGCCAAAGAGTAATTTCGCAATTCGCGCACGCCAAGCAGCTTGGGTTGGGGCGGGGTGTAATTTTTCCAATCTGTTTTTAGACCATGCGCACGCGCATCGGCCAAGCTATAACGCGCACCCTGCCCTTTTTTACCGGCGTGTTGCAGCCGTGCTTTGGCGTACTCGGCTTTGAGGTCGGCCACATAATTATCGCTTAAGGTATTGCTCAATAAATTATTGCAAACTCCAACCGCACGCGACGCATCGGTGACATACACGGTGATCCCGCTCGGATAATTCGGCTCAATTTTGACAGCGGTATGAATGCGCGAAGTGGTCGCACCGCCAATAAGCAGCGGCACTTTAAAGCCCTGCCGCTCCATCTCTTTGGCCACGTGCGCCATCTCTTCTAACGACGGCGTAATCAAGCCCGACAAGCCGATGATGTCGGCTTTATGTTCGCGTGCTGTATCCAAAATCTGCTGGCACGGCACCATCACGCCCATGTTGATCACTTCAAAATTATTGCACTGCAACACTACCGTGACAATATTTTTGCCGATGTCATGCACGTCACCTTTAACCGTGGCGATAACAATTTTGCCCTTGGTTGTGTTGTCGCCGGAACGCAGTTTTTCGGCCTCAATATACGGCACTAAATGCGCCACGGCTTGCTTCATCACTCGCGCCGATTTCACCACTTGCGGTAAAAACATTTTGCCTGCGCCGAACAAATCGCCCACCACATTCATGCCAGTCATCAGCGCGCCTTCGATCACCTCTACCGGAAATTTGGCCAACAAGCGCGCTTCTTCGGTATCTTCTACAACAAATGTATTTACGCCGCGCACTAATGCATGGGTCAAGCGTTCCTGCACCGTGCCTTGCCGCCAAGCCAAATCTTCCACCTGCACGCGGCCGCCGCCCTTGACATTTTCGGCCAGCGCGACCAAGCGTTCGCCAGAATCTTTGCCGCGATTCAGCACCACATCTTCCACCGCCTCGCGCAAATCACGCGGGATTTCGTCATACACGCCGAGCTGCCCGGCATTGACGATACCCATGTTCATGCCCGCTTGAATGGCGTGATACAGAAACACAGTGTGTATCGCTTCGCGCACCGCGTCATTGCCACGGAATGAAAAAGACACATTGGACACGCCGCCGCTGATTTTTGCAAAGGGCAGATTTTTTCTAATCCAACTGCTCGCTTCAATAAAATCGACCGCGTAATTATTGTGTTCTTCGATGCCCGTGGCGATGGCAAAAATATTGGGGTCGAAAATAATATCTTCCGGCGCGAAGCCGACTTGATTCACCAGAATGTCATAGCTGCGCTGGCAAATTTCTATTTTGCGCTGGAAGGTGTCGGCCTGACCCTGCTCGTCAAAAGCCATCACCACGGCCGCTGCACCGTAGCGGCGCACCAGCTTGGCGTATTTTATAAACTCGGCTTCGCCTTCTTTCATGCTGATGGAATTGACGATCGCCTTGCCTTGCACGCACTTCAGCCCGGCCTCGATCACGCTCCACTTCGAGGAGTCGATCATGATAGGCACACGCGAAATATCCGGCTCGGATGAAATCAAGTTAAGATATTTCACCATCGCCGCCTGCGAATCCAACATCGCTTCATCCATGTTAATGTCGATCACCTGCGCGCCACTTTCGACTTGTTGCCGCGCAACATTCACAGCGGTGGTGTAGTCGCCACTCAGCACCAAGCGCGCAAACATTTTGGAGCCAGTCACATTGGTGCGCTCACCGACGTTTACAAACAGCGACTCATCGCCGATGTTAAATGGCTCTAACCCTGACAGGCGGCACATCTTGGGCAGATCGGGAATTTGGCGTGGTGAGACATTTTGCAGCGCGTCGGCGATGGCCTTGATGTGCGCCGGAGTCGTGCCGCAACAGCCGCCCGCGATATTCAAAAACCCGCTGGTGGCAAATTCTTTTACCACGCTGGCGGTGTATTCCGGCGATTCGTCATAGCCGGTTTCAGACAGCGGATTAGGCAAGCCTGCATTCGGATGCGCGCTGACAAACACGCTGGCTACGCGCGATAACTCTTCCGCATACGGGCGCATTAAATCGCCGCCCAGCGCGCAATTCAGGCCGATGGATAAAGGCTTGGCGTGCGATAAAGAATTCCAAAACGCCTCCGTGGTTTGGCCCGACAAAGTGCGGCCAGAAGCATCGGTGATGGTGCCGGAAATCATTATGGGTACGCGTATATTTTGAGCTTCAAAATATTGCTCAATAGCAAACAGCGCGGCTTTTGCATTCAAGGTGTCAAAAATCGTTTCCACCATCAGCAAGTCCGCACCGCCATCCAGCAGGCCACGGATCGCTTCGGTATAGCCTTCTACCAAGGTGTCAAAAGTAATATTACGAAAACCGGGGTCGTTTACATCCGGCGAAATCGACGCAGTGCGCGTAGTGGGCCCCAACACGCCTGCTACAAAGCGCGGCTTGTTGGGCGTTTTTAATGCAAACTCATCGCACACCTCACGCGCTAATTTTGCCCCCGCCACATTCAGCTCATACACCAGATGACCCATCTGATAATCATCCATCGACACGGCGTTGGCATTAAAAGTATTGGTCTCTAAAATGTCTGCGCCAGCGGCTAAATATTGCGCGTGTATGCCGCGAATAATGTGCGGCTGAGTCAGCGTCAGCAAATCGTTATTGCCTTTGAGATCGAGCGGATGATCAGCAAAATTACGGCGTGCGCCGTTATCGTCCCCCTGCGCTTCCACGCCGCGATATTGCGCCTCAGTCAATTTATATTGCTGGATCATGGTGCCCATCGCACCATCTAAAATTAGGATGCGCTCTTGCAAAAGTTGCTCGATGGGGTGCAGCGGTTCAGTGGAAGGTGCGGGAAATTTCATCGTGGCGGATTAAAAAAATACGGGGGCAAAATGCTGGCTCAAAAATGAGCGCGGATTTTACCATGTATCCGCCACCGCCATTAAGCGTCAGCCCAGACGTGCCAGCCCAGACGAGGCGGAAGTGGGAATCTTGATAAATTAAAGCAACCCATTTAGCTGCGTCATTCCCGCGTAGGCGGGAAAGTGCGTAGAATTTATTTCTGCGAATGCAAACCGATCATGTTTCCCTCGGCATCAAAAACCAGCGAAATAAAACCGTACTGGCCAATCGACATTTTTTTGCGCTGTATGCGACCGCCCGCTTTTTCAACGCGGCTTTCTTCAACCGCGCAATCTTCGCAACTAAAATAAACCAAGGTGCTATTGCCGCCAGAGGGCATGCCCGCCATTTTCACCAATGACCCACCCGCCCCGAACTGCGACATTTCCATGGGGAAAGCCCACATTTCCACTGTTGGGCTTTTCAAATTTTCAAGCTTGCATTGAAAAACCGTTTCGTAAAATGGCTTTGCGCGACTCATGTCTTGCACATAAATTTCAAACCAACCAACGGGATTGTTTTTCATTTTGTTGCTCCTTTCATTTTAAGTGGTGATGTAATTTTACTCGGATTTGAAATTAATCGCCCAATGACTGCCATCACAAAATGGTTTGTTTTTAGATGCGCCACAGCGACACAACGTGTAATGCTCGGTCGATGCGTCCTGCCCCCACAGTTGCCCGACCAACTCCACGCCACCGACAATTTCATAAGGGCCATCTTTTGAAATTGATATAGCGGGCGAAACGCTCAGCATCGCCTCACGCGGCTGATCGCGCTGCTCAACATTATCAATCGAATAACTCAGCGCGCCGGACGGACATTTTTTAATGGCCTTGATGATCTCCTCCGCCTGCGCGCCGTCTGGGTCTATCCACGGCTCTTGCCCGTACTTGAACACGGCGGCGAGACCATCGGTGCAGCGTCCCGCGTGCGAACAAATGCCGCGATTATCGTGAATCGTAATTTTTTTACCGCGATAGTCATCACGTTTATTATTGCTGCCATCCGACAGCTTCGCATCAGAAAAACCATTCTGCAAATGCGTGCCGTCGCAAAAAGGTTTATTGGCCGAGCCACCGCAGCGACACAATGCCATCACCGGTTTACAGGGGATAGGCTCACCGCTGGAATTTTTAAAGCCCGCTAAATCCTTCACCAAATACGGGCCGCTTGGCTTGCATTCAATCGCAGGTGCGTTTTTCATCGCACATTTCCTCCGTTAAGATTCAAAATACAACCGAATAAGCACACATCATATTATCGTAGGATGTGCCGAAATAGACGAACCCTATTTTTCCTACTAGCCGCCAGCTTCATCGTTTAGAATGCCGCACTTATTCACGAACTCTCAGCACGCAATGTTAACCCTCACGCCTACACAACGCCGCGCCTTAAAAGCAAGCTCCCACGCCCTCAAACCTGTTGTGATGATAGGCGAAGCAGGATTATCCGCGTCGGTAACCAAAGAAATCGGTGTGGCGCTGACCAGCCACGAATTGATTAAAATAAAAGTGATGAATAATGACCGCGAATTGCGTGAGGCGATGATGCAAGAAATGTGTACCGCGCTGAATGCCGCACCAGTACAGCATATTGGGAAAACGCTAACAATCTATCGCCCGAATGCGGACAAAGCAAATGTGGCTCAAAAAGCCATCCCCAATAAACGGGCGGCTCAAAATAGGTAACCGACGCGGCACTATTTTCTGATAGCTGCAAGCTTGCTTATTACCTAGGCGTACCCTTCTAACGCAGAAATCGTGGTCTGTCCCCGCTTGCCACGGGCGATGCTTTCGGCGGCACGGGTGTTGAGTGCGTTGGAGTTGGGTCTTAGCTTGTCATAACTAGCGAGAAGTTCTCCAGCACGATGATCGGCCAGATTCCACATCCCCTGAAAGTAGTCGCGGTAATACGCTTCATTGGCCGTTAAGTTGTTCGCTAAATTGTTCATTTAATTCCCCTCTCCATAATTAAACATTCGTTCACGATGTCCATGATGACTTTGGCGGATCGCATTTTTTCTTGCCACTTTTTTGTCAGACGCGCCACTTCGACGCGCTCCTCCTCAGATAAACCAAGTTGTGGATACGCACCTTTAGCGGCAGCTTCGTAGTAGCTGAATCGGATGCCTGCAAATGGCTTATAAAGCGTGGATGCCACTTTCCAACACATATATCGATCTAGATTATGGACTAAAATTTTGTTTGTCTCCGTCAGGAAGCTTCCCAAAACAATAAAGGCATGGGTATAGCCTGCCTCCGCTGCCAACAACATTAGCCTTTTTTCTTCACCTAATTCGGGGGGCACAGCTACGCCCTTCCGATACAACTCTGCCATATGTAGTTGACACGCATAATGCCCAGCCTTCGTTCCCTGCACAATATAGCTTTTAGCCCAGTCGATTTTACGCGGATAGCCTTCTATATCGTTCCACGCCCAAATCGGTACAGTGCACACGCCGACGACACATCACCCGCATCGGCGGCTTGGCGCAACAACGCAAAAGCAGCACTATCTGGGGCTTTGGTCTGTTTCTCAAAATCGAACATCTTGAGTGCGACGTAGGCCGGCAGATAGCCCTGCTCCGCCATCGCTTCAAACTCTTTCTGCCGCTTTGCGCCGGAAGGGGGCTGGCCATAGCGCCATGAGGTCTCACGCCACAACCAGATTTCGTTAAAAAACACGTGGTCGTATTGACGTTTTTTGTCTGCATCAAGCGCGAGCTGCTTTGCGATAAGCTGTTCGTTACTGGGTTTTGCACATCCCGTTAACCCGATAGATAGAGCGAATAGCGCAAGTATCAATCGAGCAACAATCTGGGGCATAACCATCAATGGCAGGCCAAGTTTTTCGTTCATGCTGTAATTTTCCGTACTTCAAATAGCGCATCATTGGCTGCGCGGCTGGTAAATAGTGCAGTAGGATGTGCCGAAGTTTTTTTGAGGCGCATCGTTCGTGCGATTCAACAATAACATGTTCGTTGTCTTTTAGGTTTT
>JANONT010000325.1:0-2125 GCA_031420955.1 Candidatus Nitrotoga sp.
GGAGGTTTCCCGCGGCATCATGCGAAATGGATATTTGTGTGTAGCAATACCCGGCAAAAACTAAAAGCGAATTAATAAAATCAATAAATTCTGGATGATGTCGTCATTAATCAATAGGTTATCCAAGCGCAATCGCTAAAAATTCTTCTCTGCAATATGCGTGGGAATCTCATCTATTGTCACCTGGTTTTTATCCAGCCAATATTGCTTAATCCCCGCCTCACCTTTTTTAACTGCCCATTCGTTTAACTGCTCACGTTCATCTGCAAAATTGTAAAAAGGCACGCCCATGCCGCATGAGGTCTGCACCATTTCTATGGGTAGAACAAATATCTGGCGTGCGCCGGGCAGGGGTTTGAAGCGTGCATACAACGCGCCCCATTCAGCGTCATTTATATGCACGACTTGCGCGTTGCCATACAAACGCAAAATAAGCGGCGCGCCTTCAAACGCGCAAAACATAATGGTCATGCGCGGATTTTGTTGGACATGCGCTGCAGTTTCGTTGCCGCTGCCGGTTACGTTTAGCCATGCGACGTGTTTGCTATCCAGCACGCGCAACGAATCCATGCCTTTAGGCGAGACATTGATATGACTATCGGCAGTGGCTGTGCCCACGAAATATACTTTTTGCGCCTGGATAAATTGCGTGAGTTGTTCCGATAATTCGGTAAAACGTTTAGCCATGGTGGATTCCTTATTGCCCTTTTTTATGAAATAAAATCAGCCTGATGCTCTTTAAGTTTTTGTAATTCATGCAACTGCTTTAAGTCGCTAATATAGTTGACAATGGTTTTTTGTAAGGTATTTTTTTGTTTTGTATTTAGCGACAAAAAAATATGCACCACCATTTTATCTGCCGCTGCTTGAAATTGCTCAACCAATGCGTGCTCTTGCGCGGTACGGCTCAAGGCTGGGGTTTGCAGCCTGCTGATTAAAAATTCTGCCACTTGGTCGGCGGAAGATTTATTGTTTAACAGCATAATCAACGCTGCTTGATTCGCTATACGCTGCGCGACAAAAGCCTCCGTTGCAAAGGGTAATTGAATACTGGCAGCGCGAATTTTTTCCTCTTGCCCCGCATCTAAATTACCCACAAAATCTTCCATAAAATCCAGCGTTCTTTGCGCGCGTTTCTGCAAATTTTCTTCCATGCTATCGCCCAGCCATTCCTGTTTGCGCTCCTTATTTTCTTGGGCGAATGCTATTTTTAATTGCGCGATTTGCGGCTCATTTAACCCGCTTAAAAATTTAGCTGCGGGTGGAATGGCAGGCTGCACACTCATAATATAAAGCGCGCTTGCCCGCACTCTCAGTCTTTCTGCATCAGCTTTTTCAGGCGGCTGCGCTTGTTGAACTAAGCGCAATAAGTCTTCCAAAAAAATAATATATTCCGGCAACGCGTGCTGGCGATGCCACGCCATATAGTCTTTCACCTCGCGCCGAATGATTATTTTTTGATCTTCCGTGAACGTGGCGTAGCTGTTAATTTTATAGCGCAGGTATACGTCGAAATTGTTATACCCCACGGTTATGAAGCTGCAACCTTGAGCCAGTAATGCCAATGCAATCACAATATATTTGGAAAGATTCATGGCGAGTTTGTTTACTGGGAAATGCTTAAAAGGCTGCATGAGAGACGGCTTTTATCATGCCCACTATGTCTTGTAAACAAAGCGTTGACTTTGTTTCTTACGAACGGTGGATTGCACGCATCGTCAATGGGCTGCGGTGCGATGTATCGAAGAGTCAGCCTTCAAATGCAGTAGTTTGTGCAGAATCAAAAAATATAAAATGGAGACTGACGGTATGCGAAACTCATTTTCAATTGGGCGTGGCATTGCGATTTTATTCTTGTTGTCATTGCTATCGGCTTGTAGCGGGGGGGGGGGGATATAACGGCGACCCTGGTACTGGCGGCGGCAATACTGCGTTTTCTTTAAATGGGAGTCCAGTGACCGGTACGCTTACCCCTGTACCATCTCTTAATCCGCTTATATTAAGTGATACCTCTGCTCATACTTATACGTTTAACGCGGTCGCGGGCACTGCATACATTGTGACTACCGTAACCACATCTGGGGCGGATACTCTCCTCGCTGCATACAAAGGCATACCACACACA
>JANONT010000326.1:0-1559 GCA_031420955.1 Candidatus Nitrotoga sp.
CGCGCAAGGTTACAACCGCATTCCACTGGTGATTGCGACCTTTGCCGACCTCGACACGCCGCTCTCGCTCTACCTTAAACTCGCCAACAAACCTTATTCGTATTTGCTGGAATCTGTGCAGGGCGGCGAGCGTTTTGGTCGCTACTCGTTCATCGGCCTGCCCAGCGACACGCGCCTAACGGTGCGCGGCAAACACATCACGCTGACCACGCCAGAGGGCGAATCCGCTTACGACGCAGTCAATCCGCTGGAATTTATTAGAAGCTATCAAGCCCAATTTAAGGTTGCGCCACTGACTGGCTTGCCGCGTTTTATTGGGGGGCTGGCTGGGTATTTTGGCTATGACACAGTGCGCTACATCGAGCCGCGCTTGGCGCATTTAAATAAACCTGACGTAATAGGCACGCCAGATATTTTGCTGATGCTGACCGAGCAGTTAGCGGTGGTGGATAATCTTTCCGGCAAACTTACGCTCATCGTGTATGCCAATCCGCAGCAAAAAAATGCCTATCAAATCGCGAAAAAACGCTTGGATGAATTGATGCAAGCGTTACGATTGCCGGTAAAAATCCCCGCCTCACCCGCATTCCCCACGCAACAAGCCGTGTCAGAATTTGGCGAAGAGGCTTACAAATTAGCGGTCAAAAAAGCCAAGCGTTACATCTTCGAGGGCGACATCATGCAGGTCGTGCCGTCGCAGCGCATGAGCCAGCCTTTCCCCGCCGCGCCGCTCAATTTGTATCGCGCGTTGCGCTCGATCAATCCTTCGCCGTACATGTTTTATTACGACATGGACGACCATCATGTGGTCGGCGCATCGCCCGAAATTTTAGTGCGGCTAGAAGGTGAAACCGTTACTGTGCGCCCCATTGCAGGCACTCGCCATCGTGGCAAAACGCCGCAGCAAGATGCCGAGTTAGCGCAAGAATTATTGGCCGACCCCAAAGAATTAGCCGAGCATTTAATGCTGATCGACTTAGGGCGCAACGATATTGGGCGCGTGGCACAAAGCGGCACAGTCAAGCTCACCGAAAAAATGGTGATCGAGCGTTACTCGCATGTCATGCACATCGTGTCTAACGTCGAAGCAAAATTAAAATTTGGTTTAGATGCGATAGACGTACTCAAAGCCACCTTCCCCGCTGGCACGGTAAGCGGCGCGCCCAAGGTGCGCGCGATGGAAATTATTGCCGAACTGGAGCCTTCCAAACGCAGCATTTACGCGGGCGCAGTCGGCTATCTCGGCTTTAATGGCGACATGGATTTAGCCATCGCCATCCGCACCGCAGTGATCAAAAACAACACGCTGTATGTGCAAGCCGGTGGCGGCTTGGTGGCGGATTCCGTGCCTGCCAGCGAATGGACCGAAACACAAAACAAAGCGCGTGCCGTATTGCGCGCGGCGGAAATGGTGTTGGCCGGGTTGGATAACGTGATGCAGGAGGGCAAATAATTATGTTGCTAATGATCGATAATTACGATTCCTTCACCTACAACCTGGTGCAATATTTTGCCGAGTTGGGGCAAGAAGTGGTCGTGCATCGCAATGATGAAATCAC
>JANONT010000327.1:0-8981 GCA_031420955.1 Candidatus Nitrotoga sp.
CTTCGTACTGGTTGTATTCGCCATCCATAAACACGTACATGGGGTCGGCGAAATAGGAGTAGGTGACCTCTTTGCGCTCTAGTAAAACCATGTCAAATTTATCGTCAGCGCGATAGATAGATTCGCTCGGTGAGTCGGTCAATAAATTTTTAAATTTCATTTTGACGACCGAGCCGTTGCGCCCCGAACGTGTGTATTCTGCCTTGAGGATGACCATGGGATCGCTGCCCACCATGACCACATTTCCTGCGCGTAGCTCTTGTGCTATTTTCATAATTGCTCGATCCTAATTTTGTGTAAACTTCATGAGGCGCGCATTCTAGCAGTCTTCTGGATAAAATTCAGCAGGTTCACCGCGAGGCTATTGCCAGCCAAATTTGCGCTCCAAGCATGGGCATGTTGTTGCAGCAGCAAGTGATGCGCCCAATAATTATTCCAAGCCACCGCTCCACTTTTTTCCTGATTCCAGGCATCCCATAGTGTCCGTAAAGTCGCGGCAACTTCGGCAGGCAGCGTCGCGCAATACAGCTCTAAAAATGCGTTTAATTTTTGCAAATGAACTTGGTCGTGTTGCGGATAAATGTGCCATACACAAGGTTTGCCAGCCCATAGCGCGCGCACGAATGAATCTTCGCCGCGCACAAAATTCACATCACATGCCCATAGCAATTCGTCATAACGATTTTGTGCGATGAAGGGCAAAATTTGTACGCGCAAATTTCCTTGCTGAAATATGTCGCCCACTTTCACTGCGTCGCGTTTAAAAATTGCGGCTACTTGCGGCAAGATGCGACCTTCTGGAATCACGCAAAATATGGGTTGTGCACCTGTTACCCAGCCTGAAAATAAAGTCGGCAGGGCTGCGTTTTCATAACAAAATAAAGATACGCGCATTTCACTTGGCGATGCAGGCGGTACGCCCAATGCTTGCCACATGGCGGCTTGCGCGAGGGGACTTGTTTTAAATGCGTCACGCCGCGCGAGTAAATTTTTTTCTAATAATAGCCCGCCCGTAGCCGCTGTAAAACCGGGGAAGAAAAAATATTTAACCAATGGCAAAGTAGGATGTGGCGAAGGCAGACCATGATAATCGGCGACCCAATGTTCCGCGCTGAGATGCTCTAAATTAACCCACACCAAGTTAATCCCTATAGGAGCTGGTGACATGGCCGCCATGACGGTGATATATTTTTCTGGCAGATGACAAGCGAAAGTTTCGATCACTATTTGTGCAGGTTGAATGTGGTCGAAAGCGTCTGCGGTATGCAGCCAGTGCCTAACCTCTACACCTTGCAGGTGCTGCGATGCCAGCTCAACATTTATTTCCGCGCATAGTTTTTTGAAGCTGCTTAAATCATCTACCCACAGCCGCACAGCTAGGCCATGCTCATGCGCCAACTGTTTGGCTAAACGCCAACTCACGCCGATGTCGCCGAAATTATCGACCACGGTGCAAAAAATATCACAGCTAAAATTTGTTTCAATTTTCATTGGGGAAGATGGTAATTTTTATTCCAGAAAGCAATTGAGCCTAGAACAAGGAAGCGAGAAAAGGCACGACGCAGGCAGCACATTTGGGTGCGGCAATAACCAGCGACACGCTATCGTTTTTTGATAGCGTAGTCGAATGGCTAGTTGTTTCATCTAGGCGTGGCTGACGAAGCTGACACAGTTATCGGTTCAATTGCACACTGGAATTATAGAAGACCTTTTTCGGCGAAGGACAAACACTGCGATCCCGCCACAATCAAATGATCCAGCGTGCGTACATCAACCAGTGCCAGTGCTTGCTTGAGCGCATCGGTCAACAGACGATCTGAGTGGCTGGCCTCGGCCACGCCAGAGGGATGATTGTGCGCAAAAATGACGGCGGCAGCATTGTGAAACAGCGCGCGTTTCACCACTTCACGCGGATAGACGCTGGTTTGAGTGAGCGTGCCATGAAACATTTCTTCGGTGGCGGTGACGCGATGTTGGGCATCTAAAAAGATCACCATGAATACTTCTTGCGGGCGACTTTGCAATTTTAATTTTAAAAAATTTCGCACCGCTTGTGGCGAATTGAGCGCGTCGCCGGTCTGCATTTCTTCACTTAAGGCGCGCCGCGACATTTCCAGCACGGCTTGTAGCTGCACGTATTTGGCCGGCCCCATGCCATGTATCTCGCAAAATTCAGTTTGGCTGGCGGCGAACATGTGGGTGAGCGTGCCGAATTGCGTGAGCACATCGCGCGCTAAATCAACCGCGCTTTTGCCGGTGACCCCGGTGCGAAAAAATATGGCCAGCAATTCCGCATCCGACAGGGCTGCCGCGCCGCGCTGTATCAGCCGCTCGCGGGGTCGTTCACCTTCTGGCCAATTGTTTATTCCCATTTCGTCACCTCGTTATTTTTAGAGAATGCGTAATAAATTTTTGTTAAGATGCCGCTATGAAAAAATCCTCGAACATTGACCCAGCCGCCGTGCAATCTCCACGCATTATACTGGGCATCACGGGCGGTATTGCAGCTTACAAGTCGGCAGAACTCACGCGCTTGCTGACCAAGCAAAACATGCACGTGCAAGTTGCTATGACCGAAGCCGCTTGCCATTTCATCACACCGACTACGATGCAGGCTTTGTCGGGTCACCCTGTTTTAATCAGCCAGTGGGAAAGTGTCGATAACGGTATGCCGCACATTGACGCCAGCCGCGCCGCTGATGCCATTGTCATTGCGCCTGCGACGGCAGATTTTATTGCTAAATTAGCGCATGGCTTGGCGGATGATTTGCTTTCTACTTTGTGTTTGGCACGCAATTGCCCGTTGATTATTGCGCCTGCGATGAACCAGCAAATGTGGGAGAACGCTGCCACCCAACGGAATATAAAGCAGTTGATTACCGACGGTGTGATGGTGTTAGGCCCCGGTAGCGGCGTGCAAGCATGCGGTGAAAACGGCATGGGGCGGATGCTGGAAGCCGCGCAATTAGCGAGTGATATTCAGGCATTTTTTCAAACTAAATTATTGCCCAAACAATTGGCAGGCACGCATGTTTTATTAACCGCAGGGCCTACTTATGAAGCGATAGACGCAGTGCGCGGCATCACCAATCGAAGCTCTGGCAAGATGGGGTATGCGGTCGCACAAGCCGCGTTGGAACTGGGCGCGAAGGTTACGCTGGTTTCTGGGCCGACGGCACTTACGCCGCCGCAAGGTGTAAATATTGTGCAGGTAACCAGTGCCGCTGAGATGATGAGTGCGGTGCAAAAACACGTGGCCGAGGCAGATATTTTTATAGGCGTAGCGGCGGTTGCGGACTATCGCGCCGAGCAAACTAGCCAGCAAAAAATTAAACGCGGCACGGATAAAATGACGCTAGATTTAGTGCCTAA
The DNA here is from genome assembly GCA_031420955.1 of Candidatus Nitrotoga sp. Classification (GTDB taxonomy): domain Bacteria; phylum Pseudomonadota; class Gammaproteobacteria; order Burkholderiales; family Gallionellaceae; genus Nitrotoga. The sequence continues at coordinate 3,373 of JANONT010000327.1, forward strand.
CCCCGATATTTTGGGCTATGTTGCGAGCCTGCCTAAGCCCCCTTTTTGCGTGGGCTTTGCGGCTGAAAGCCATGATCTAAATAAACAGGCACAGGCAAAACGGCTTGCTAAAAATATTCCGCTCATCGCCGCAAACATAGCGCAGCAGGCCATTGGCGCAGATGATAATGAGCTGATTTTAATCGACCATATGGGCGAACATATTTTGCCGCGTGCCGATAAATTAACGGTAGCGCGTGGTTTATTGAAGCATGTGATCGCGCTCAGAAACGCTGATTAAATGTCTGCGCGGGTGAATTCACCCGCAAGGGGTGGGCCGATGGGTTCCCGGCTGCTATGCAGCCACCCATTCGCACGCTGCGTTGCACAGTACTCGGAATCCTCATGTATAACGCATACACTGCGGTTCCTGCGTGCCGCGCGCCTTGCACTTCATTCTGCTCGCTGATTTATCAATATTTGCCTAAAAAAACGCTCTCAAAAAATATTTAAAGGAACACCGCTATGAAAAAATCCGCTGAAACTCAAAAAATAGTCGATGTGAAAATTCTAGACCCACGTTTGCATGAACACGCGCTGGCCTATGCCACACCTGGCTCGGCGGGCATCGACTTGCGCGCCTGCATCGAGCACAGTAACATTATTCATCCTGGCCAATGCGAGCTTGTGCCCAGCGGCATCGCCATTCATCTGGATGACTCGCGCTATGCCGCCTTGATTTTGCCGCGCTCTGGGTTGGGCCATAAACACGGCATCGTGCTGGGTAATTTAGTTGGCTTAATCGACTCGGATTATCAGGGGCAAATATTTGTTTCTATCTGGAATCGCGGCCAGCATCCTTTCACCTTGATGCCGATGGAGCGCATGGCGCAATTGATAATTGTGCCAGTGATGCAAGTGGAATTTAATGTGGTGAATGAGTTTATGCCGAGTCAGCGGGGGGCGGCGGGGTTTGGTAGTACAGGAAAGCACTAATCTTGCTGTGTCATTAAACCGCTAAGGGGCGATCCGCAATATCATAGTTTTGGCTACGTTAAATCTCGGCTCGGAATGCGGGGGCGCGAAGCGGCAGACACCTGAGTCAACTCCGCTTCCTCGCCAAGAGCGGGAGGGTGGTGGGTGTCAACTCCACGTCCGGCTTGCCGGACAGTGGATTGCCTACTTTTAGTGCACTGCCGCCGGGTACCCACCGGCCTCCGCTGACAATTCCGCATGGGCAACTAACAAAGTTAGGCAATCCGTGGCCAGCCAAAGGCTGGACGAAATTGACACAGCCCATAGCGGATTGCGTACTTTTAGTGCTTTACGGGGAGATTTGCCTTGCGCTGCATCCCTTGAGCGATTTCTGACATAGTAAGGAAACGCAGCACAGTGCCTGCGCGCCGTGCGCCTTGCGTACCCCGCTTGCTAATTTAATCAACGTTCCTATGGGGCTTGTCTATGAAATCTGCCATTATTTTATTCGCCCATGGCGCACGTGATCCAGAATGGGCGCAACCGTTTATTCAGATACGCGAGCGGGTGGCGCAGCAATTTCCATCGACTCAAGTGATGCTGGCATTTTTAGAATTGATGCAGCCCACGTTGGTGGAGGCGGTAGCAAAGCTCACGCACAACGATGTCGAACACATCACCCTCATTCCCCTTTTTTTGGCACGCGGCGGACATTTGAAACAAGATTTGCCGCGCCTCATTGCCTCGATTGAGCAACACCATCCCACAGTGAAATTTAACGTTGCACCCGCCATTGGTGAAGAACCTGAAATACTTGATAGCATTGCGCGCTGGGTGGTGGCGCAACATCGCCTCCCAAATAAAAAACCCGCTAACCAGTAGCGGGTTTTTATAGGAGCTGATTTTGTTTGCTATGCTAAGCGCCAGACTCTTTGCGTTTGCGTTGTACCGAAGACCATAACGAAGCCGCGATAAACACCACGCCTATCAAACCCGTGAAAATTTCTGGGACGTGATAGCTCATGCTAATTAGCATGATAATGGCCAGCACGCCTATCGCGTAATGCGCGCCGTGTTCTAGGTAAACATAAGCATCCAGCGTGCCTTTGCGAACCAGGTAAACGGTGAGCGAGCGCACGAACATTGCGCCGATAGCCAAGCCTATCATGATGATGACAATGTCTTTAGTAATGGCAAACGCGCCGATCACACCATCAAAAGAAAACGATGCGTCTAATACTTCCAGATAGAGAAAGCCACCGATGCCGCCGCGCTTAATTGCATCGCCAATCTTTGGATCGTTTTCTTCTTTTTCAAGCAGATTGCTGATTAAATCTACGCCCACATAAACCAATATTCCCCATAGTCCGGCGACCAGCACAGCCAGTTTTTTGCTTTCTTCTACCATCGTCAAGCTGGCCATTAGAGCGGCAATCGCGACCATCACCGAGATTGAGCTGAGCTTGCCAAAGGATGCAATTTTTTCTTCTACATGGCCCAGCCAGTGTAATTCTTTGCTTTCATCTAGCATAAAATTTAAAAATACCAGCAGCAAAAATATTCCGCCAAATGCGGCCACTTCAGCATGATGATTGACCAAGTGTCGCGAGTATTCGTCTGGATTATTGATGCCTAAATCCCACACTTGCAATAGGCTAATGTCCGCCGCCAACGCGACGATTAGCAATGGAAAAAGTAAGCGCATGCCGAACACAGCAACCAACATGCCGAGCGTTAAAAATAAATCCTGCCAGAATTTGTTCCATGTTTTGAGCACGGAGGCGTTGACCACGGCATTATCAAATGACAATGAAATTTCCAATACCGCCAATATGGTAACGATGCCCAATGCCTGGAGTGCTGCGGGCGTGCCGCCTCGGCTGTAGCCCCACCATACTGCACAGGCCATGCCTGCTATTGTGACTAAAAACGATACTCCAAAATAACGCATATATTCCTTAGGTGAATTAAAAAATTGAATGACTTGAACTTGCCGTTATTCCGCCAGAGTAAATGTTATCTGGCCAAGATGCGGGCTTGGGGTGCTGAGCGAAGGGGAAATTAAAATTGAAAATTTAGATCAGCGAACGACTATAAAAGCAACGATTGCATTATTTTTAGAGACACCCTTAACGGCGTGCAATTTTCTTGGCGTTAACATGCGGCACTAATTCTTTGGGCTGCGGCAAATAGCGCACCAACTCATTCAGCGCTAGGCGATACACCTCACGTTTGAACTCGATCACACCATCCATATCCACCCAATAATTGTTCCAACGCCAAGCGTCAAATTCGGGGTGATTGGATGCGCGCAAACTCACGTCGCAATCGCGGCCCACTAAGCGTAGTAAGAACCAAATTTGCTTTTGCCCTTTGTAACTGCCGCGCCATTCGCGTTTCACCCAATTTTGCGGCACCTCGTAGCGCATCCATTCGCGCGTCCGTCCCAGTATCTGCACATGACAAGATTGCAAGCCGACCTCTTCTTGCAATTCGCGATACATCGCTTGCTCGGGCGTTTCACCTTGCTGAATGCCGCCTTGCGGAAATTGCCATGAGTCTTGTCGAACCCGTTTACCCCAAAATACTTGGTTCTTGGTATTCGTCAGAATGATGCCGACATTGGGGCGGTAACCATCTCGGTCAACCATCTTCGCCACCCGTTCGGTAAAGTTATATTAGTGCGCATTTTTTCACATTTCACGTCATATTGAAAGCGCGCCTTGCGATAATCAAGACAGCAGGCTCATCGCGTTCGCTGTAAAATTGCACTTTTATTTTTATCAAAAATTACATCATGCGCGCTTCACAATTTTATATTTCCACTCAAAAAGAAGCCCCTGCTGAAGCGGAGTTAATTAGCCATCGCTTGATGTTGCGTGCAGGCTACATTAAGAAATTAGCCAGTGGCTTATACACTTGGATGCCACTTGGTTTACGCGTCTTGCGTAAGGTGGAAGCCATTGTTCGCGATGAAATGAATAAAAGCGGGGGCGTGGAATTGTTGATGCCCGCCGTGCAACCTGCCGAGCTGTGGCAGGAAACCGGACGCTGGGACGTGTTCGGGCCGCAGATGTTAAAAATAAAAGACCGCCATGAAAATGATTTTTGTTTCGGTCCGACGCACGAAGAAGTGATTACCGATATTGCGCGGCGTGAAATAAAAAGCTACCGACAGTTGCCCGTTAATTTCTACCAGATACAAACGAAATTCCGCGATGAAGTGCGCCCTCGATTCGGGGTGATGCGCGCGCGCGAATTTTTAATGAAAGATGCTTACTCATTCCACGCGAATTTTGAAAGTTTAGAAAAAACTTATGCGGTAATGTATGAAACGTACAGCCGGATTTTTACAAAACTCGGATTAAAATTTAGAGCAGTGGCGGCGGACACGGGTGCGATTGGAGGCAGTGGCTCGCATGAATTTCACGTGTTGGCAGATTCGGGAGAAGATGCCTTAGCTTATTGCCCAACGTCTGACTACGCAGCCAATGTAGAATTGGCAGAGGCGGTTGCGCCCGCTGCATCTCGCGTTACTGCTACACAGGCTATGCAAAAAGTTGCTACGCCCGGACAAAAAAGTATCGAAGAAGTCGCCGCATTTTTGAAGGTTACGCCGCAACATATTCTCAAGTGCATTGCCGTGGTGGGCGAGGTGGGTGGATTTACATTGTTGCTGTTGCGCGGCGACCATACATTGAATGAAATTAAGGCCAGCAAAATTGCCGCGCTGGGAAACTTTCGTTTTGCGACCGAAGAAGAAATTGAAAAACACATGGGCTGTCGTGCAGGGTATATCGGGCCGGTTAATGCTCATGTACGCATTCTTGCAGACCGCAGCGTGGCTGCCATGAGTGACTTTGTCTGCGGTGCAAATGAAGATGGCTATCATTACACTGGGGTGAATATTGGACGTGATTTTGATCTAAGCGAGAAAGATTTTTACGACATTCGCAACGTTGTTGCAGGCGATCCCTCCCCCGACGGAAAAGGCACGCTGGAACTCTGTCGCGGCATAGAAGTCGGACACATATTCCAGTTGCGTACCAAATATTCCACCGCGCTGGACGCGACTTTCCAGGACGAAAATGGCAAGCCACAAGCAATGGAAATGGGCTGCTATGGCATCGGTGTTTCGCGCATTGTAGCGGCGGCCATCGAACAAAATTATGATGAGCGCGGCATTACGTTACCGCAGGCGATGGCTCCTTTTCAAATTGCGCTCGCGCCCATCGGCGGCAAAAAAAGCGAGCTGGTGCGCGCGGTTACCGAGCAGCTTTATCAGGAATTTTGTACAGCGGGGATTGAGGTTTTGCTGGATGATAGAGACGAGCGGCCCGGCATTATGTTTGCTGATTTAGAACTCATCGGCATTCCACATCGCATCGTGATTGGTGAACGCAGCTTGAAGGAGAATCAAGTCGAGTATCAGGGACGAAAAGATGCCACAGCGCAGCTTGTACCGTTGCAAGACTTATTGAAGTTTGTACAATCTAAACTGGCTGTTTAATTAATCACAGAAACCATGCAACTTAACCGCGCTCATCATCTGTTTTCTACGCTCCTACTTTGCTTGACTGCGGGTGTTTGCTTGACTGCGGGTGGGCTGAGCATGAATGCTGCCCAGGCAGGCGCGCAAATGTATCAGCCCTTAT